>DYYI01000072.1:0-11100 GCA_020741755.1 Aliicoccus persicus
AAAGAACCATTCAATAATTTGGAATTTAGACAAGCAGTTGCCAACGCAATCGATCGTGAGGAATACAGTACGCTTATTGGAGATACCGGTACTATCTCAAATAGTGTTTTAGGTCCAGAAGTATTTGGTTATGATGAAAGTATGGAAGATTTAGGATATGAATATGATTTAGATGCAAGTAGAGAATTAGTTGAAGCCAATGATTTTGGTAATGAAGAAGTAAAAATCTTGATTCCAACACAAGATAATTATCCTGTTATGGGTGAGTATATTCATTCGAAATTGGATGAAGCTGGCTTTAACGTGAGTATAGAGAGAGTTGAATGGGGTACCTATCTAGAGTTAACTGCAGATGCTAACTATGACATGACACTCTTAGGTTGGTCTAACTTAACGAGTGATGGTAGTGAGTTATTTTATCCGACTTTACATTCAGATAACATAGGTGCATCGAATAGAGCTCAGTTTAACAATAGTGAGTTTGATCAGTTAGTAGAAGATTCAAGAGTTACTATCGATGAAGATGAAAGAATGCAACTACTTGCGGAAGCGAATGAGTTAGTAATTAATGAGGCTGTATGGATTCCACTACATCACTCAAGTAATACGATTGCCTTTAAAAATCATGTAGAAAATCTAAGTATAGATCCGAGCGGAACTATTTGGTTGTACGAAGTTTCAATTACTGACAACTAATTATGAGTATTGAATAGATATTTGCCCGAGTCATAAGACTCGGGTATTTTAATTCACTTAAAACAGCCATCAACACCTCGTCTTTACTTGATTGGTGCATGTGAGATGAATTATTATCTCGCGGCGCCCTTTTTTTGGAGATACTTTGCGGTTTGCATAAACTTGAGCGCTCACAGGTTTATGAGAGAGGCACTTGCATAAACTTGAGCGATCACAGCTTTATGAGAGAGGTGTTTGCATAAACTTGAGTGCTCACAGGTTTATGAGAGAGGCGTTTGCATAAACTTGAGCGACCACAGGTTTATGTGAGAGTCGTTTGCATAAACTTGAGTGCTCACAGGTTTATAAGAGAGGCGTTTGCATAAACTTGAGTGCTCACAGGTTTATGAGAGAAGCGTTTGCATAAACTTGAGCGCTCACAGGTTTATGAGAGAGGCGTTTGCATAAACTTGAGACAAAGAGAGAGTGATGTAAGAAGCGCAACTATACTTTACGAACCTCAAGATAGAACTCATCCCGGTAAAAGTGATACAATTTATATAAATAAAATACAAAACAAGGAGAAGGTTATGAAGTTTATATTTAACAACAATATCAATGATCCAATGATTAACTTAGCGATGGAGGAGTACGTTCTCCGTGAAATTCCAACGGATGATTCTTATTTCTTATTCTATGTAAATGCTCCCTCAATTATCATCGGTAAAAATCAAAATACAATTGAAGAAGTCAACCAAGAATACATTGAAGAAAACAACATTAAAGTTGTACGTCGTGTATCAGGTGGTGGGGCAGTTTATCATGATGAAGGTAACTTAAACTTCTCATTCATCACTGAAGATGACGGTGAGAGTTTCCATAACTTTAAACGATTCACACAACCAATCGTTGAGGTGCTTCAAGATATGGGATTAAACGCTGCCTTGTCAGGAAGAAATGATCTTGAGATTGATGGTAAGAAGGTATCAGGTAACGCGATGTTTACACAAAAAGGTCGCATGTTCTCTCACGGTACATTGATGCTTGAGAGTGATATTTCAGAAGTTCAAAATGCATTAAAAGTAAATCCTAAAAAGATTGAATCAAAAGGTGTTAAATCTGTGCGTGGTCGCGTTGGTAACATCAACGATTTCCTAGATGAAAAAATGGATATCGAAACGTTTAAACAGAGAATTCTTGAATACATTTTCGGTGGTAAAGAAAATATCGAAGAGTATGTGTTAACTGATGAAGATTGGGCTAAAATAAATAAACTATCTGAAGAAAAATATCAGACGTGGGATTGGAACTATGGTAAGAATCCGAAGTACAACGTAGAATCTTCAGAGAAATTCCCTGCAGGTTTAGTCGACTTACGTCTTGAAGTCGTTAAAGGTAAAATCGAAAAAGCTAAAATCTTCGGTGATTTCTTCGGTGTTGGAGAGATTGTTGATTTGGAAAATGTGCTGATTGGTGTTGAACATAACAAAGAAGCAGTTTCAAAAGCATTGGATCAACTTGATGTTGCACACTATTTAGGACGAGTCTCAAAAGAAGAGTTTTTAAGTTTAATATAAATTATATTACTGACAATCATAGTATGGTTGTCAGCTTTTTTATGTAATCAAGTTGATATTTTAGTAATATAGAACATATAAATATAAAGGGGGAGAGTTAAATGAAGATAGAAGAGATTTCTGAGGACACTATGACAATTACTTATGATGACATAGTATCTGAAAAAAACAGTCAGAGACTCATTTCCCTTTTAAAATCATTCCAATCTATGCAACTTGATGGCATCATTGATTATTCCATTTCTTATACGAAGCTTATGATCTACTATGAACCGATGATTTTAGAATCGAGTGATATAGAAAAATCGATAAGAAAAATCAATGCTGATGATAGTTATACTTCAATAAAAAACAAAAGAATTATAGAAATACCAGTGTGTTATGATGATGAATTTGGACTGGATCTTAACAGTTATTATAAAAAGGGGCTTACGAAAGAAGAAATCCAATTATTACATTCTGAACGAGAATATTATGTTTACATGATAGGATTTCTCCCAGGGTTTCCATATCTAAATGGTGTGAATGACAAACTAATAATGGCACGTAAAGAAACACCCAGAACTCGAATACCGAAAGGTTCTGTCGGAATAGCGGGCAGTCAGACGGGTTTTTATACGTCTTCATCTCCAGGTGGTTGGAACATTATTGGACGTACACCACTCAAAATCGGTATTGAAAACGACTCGTTTAATGTTCCGTATAGAGCTGGTGATTACATAAAGTTCACGCCAATCAATCGAGCAAAGTTCGATGAGATTGAGCATCAAATCGATCAAGATACGTTCGAGTTAAACATCGAAGAGAGAGGTTTTTAAATGACTCTGATCGTTAAAGACGGGGGACTTTATTCTACGGTTCAAGATCTAGGGAGATATGGTTATTTCGAACAAGGAATACCAACTTCAGGTGCCGTAGATTTCAAAAGTCATATGTTAGCGAATGCATTACTCGGTAATGACCCAAATTGTGCAACGATTGAAATGACATACATCGGCGCTATATTTAGTTTAAATTCATCAAATTATATATGTGTCGTCGGCGCAGATATGGGCTTTTCAATCAATGGTATTGAAATGCCAATCGGTAAAGTTATTAAATGCAGTGCGGGTGATGAAATCGCCTTTGGCAAAGCTAAAACAGGGATGCGTGCTTACCTAGGAATCGCAGGTGGATTCCAGACACCCGTGTTCTTAAATAGTCGTTCTACGCATGAAAAAATAGGCATAAGAAGACCACTGAAACCAGGTGACGAAATTATTACTGAATGTACGCATGAACCAAAAGAAAATGTTCATTTAAAATATAGAGAAGAAGATAAAAATATTCGAATCATTAAAGGTGAACAATTTGACTACTTTAATCAATCTGAATTTGAAAAACTATTCATTCACTCATTAAAAATCAGTACACAATCGGACAGAATGGGATTTAGGTTGGATGGAGTAACGCTAAAATCAGATCTCGGCTACGATATTTTAAGTGAACCAACGACCTTGGGCAATATTCAAGTACCAGCGAATGGAAAACCGATTATTCTACTAAACGAAAGACAAACGGTCGGTGGCTATCCTAAAATTGCGACTGTCATTAAAGCAGATATACCAAAGCTTACGCAATTACAACCTGGTGAACCATTTTCATTTCTTCTCGTAGAATTAGAAGAAGCTAGACAGCATTACAAAGCGCTTATGCATAAATTGAGGAATAATGCGTTCATTGAAAACGTAAAGTTAGCAAAACATATAGAAACGAATCGTATAAAGAAACATCTTAATAACAAGAACATATAAACAAAAAGTATAGAGGAGGGAACACATTGTACTCAGTAGATTTAAATGTAGACCTCGGTGAAAGTTATGGAAACTATGTACTCGGTAACGACGATAAAATCATACCTTTAGTCAGCTCTGTTAATGTCGCATGTGGCTTCCATGCAGGAGATCCACTCGTCATTGATAAGACATTAGACCTTATCAAAGAAAATGAAAATGTTTCGCTAGGGTCCCATCCTGGTTACCGTGACTTAGAAGGATTTGGACGAAGATATATTCCTATGACAGATAAAGAACTCGAAGCGAACATTATATATCAGTTAAGTGCACTTGAAGGAATGGCACGTGTAAAAGGATTACAACTGAATCATGTAAAACCACACGGTGCGATGTATAATGCAGCATCAAAAGATTATGAAATGGCAAAAGTTATTGCACGAGCAGTTCAAAAATTTAATCCATCTTTAAAACTGATGGGTTTGAGTGGGAGCAGTTTAATACAAGCTGGAGAAGAAGTAGGTTTATCTGTAATTCACGAAGTGTTTGCAGATAGAGAATATATGGATGATGGCAGTTTGATGCCACGTAGTCATCCGAATGCCGTCATACATGACACGTTAAAAGTAATAGACCGTACTGTCAAAATGGTAAAAGATCAACGAGTAACATCCGTTAATGGGAAAGTCCTTGATTTAACAGTAGATAGCATTTGTATCCATGGAGATTCACCAGGGGCAGTAGCATTTGTAGAAGGTGTAGTTCAAGCGTTTAGTGATAATAATATTGAGATTTCATCTAAAAAATAAAATAAGCTGACATTTATTTTTGAATAAGTGTCAGCTTTTTTATGTGTATATTTTGTTATTCATTGTTGTCTAGATCCTTTAATAGTGTCGTGTATTTCTCGAATTTTTCTTTGTCGCGTTCTACTAAGGATTCTTCGATGTATTGTTCGTATAAACGGCGGTTGTGTGTCGTGATTGCTTCAGAACAAATCAAGTCTGCAGAGAGGTTGTTGATCGTGTTAATGAAGGTTCTCAGTTGGTTCACTGTTCTAACATTGTGCCTCATATGTATTCCCCCTAATGTATTGTTCTTGCGATTATATACCACTTTTTGCATAATGGCAAACTATTTTCAGAAAATTAAATTAATTCATACATTATAGGGTGTAACATCTTTATTTAACATAAAGTTAACATTTATATTTACATTAACCATATATTGTTTATAATGAGGTGTGAGATTAACTAATTGGAGTGAGATAAAAATGAATATGTTCAACTATAAAATTACAAATGACACAATGTATGTTAAGTGTATTGAAGAACGTGGCTACTATTACTCAAAAATTTTTGAAACTACTGGCGAACCGATTATAGTACCTCACACGCCTAATAAATTAATTTCTGATAATTGTAAACTTCACTCTCAAACTTATGTCGCGAGAAAAGAGTTTAGTAAATTGTTAACTGGTGTTTCAAGTAAGTTACCGATAATTCTTGATATTTTTGGAACGCATACATTTTTTTGTTCACATTCAGATCGTGTGTCTTATAATGAATGGTTTAATCTAAGGCATATTAAAACGTATGGTGCATATAAAGGCATGACACGAATAACATTCTCTAACAATGAGGTAATTACAATAGATATTTCACAAAGGTCGTTTAATAATCAGTATATGAATGCATTACGTTTGAATTATTTATTTACTTTAGAGATGAATAAATACAAAAAGAAAAAGAGTGATGTTGAAACTCAAGTATTCTCAGTTGTAGAGGATACAGAGAAATATTAATTGTAAAATAAACGCCAAGATATATTGATTTTATTTCGTATCTTTGATATTCTATATCTTGTCGATAAAAATAATAATGTTCCACAGTAGCTCAGTGGTAGAGCTATCGGCTGTTAACCGATCGGTCGTAGGTTCGAGTCCTACCTGTGGAGCCATGGAGTAGTACTCAAGAGGCTGAAGAGGCGCCCCTGCTAAGGGTGTAGGTCGCTAACGCGGCGCGAGGGTTCAAATCCCTCCTACTCCGTACTTAAAAACCTGTAACTTTCATATAGTTACAGGTTTTTTGTTATTACAATGACTTTTCTTCTAATTCTTCATTATTATTAAGAATATACAATTTGTTCCTTACAGGATCATAGATCACATTGATTAAGTTGCCAACTCGTGGTGGAGTGAGTATGCTAACATTTATCTTTGCTTTTCTAATCAACTCATCTCCGTTGTGATCGAATTTAATGGTTAATTCGACTTGCGGTCGATCATTAATTGTAATACCAGTTTCTCTGAAACTTACGATGGTGCCAGCAGTTCTTCTACCACCATTTTCGTATATTCTTTCCAATTCGTTCCTTGCCCTGCGTCTTCTCGATAGAAAACTTAAAACCATAATAAAGGGAAAAATTGCAAAGGCAATCGAGTTTACAACTAATACGATTGGTCCAGTATCATTCTTAATAAAATCTACCATTCTTTCTAAAGTGAATGCCGTTCCTTCTTCTATTAATTGATCTCTTTCTTGTAACAGTGAGTCTTTGTGATTTGTTAAAGCGACTTCATAATCATACTGGTCATAGTATGAAATGTTATCATTATCCAAATCTATCTTACCAGCGTAATTATTTCCGGAAACAAAAAGCTTATTACTACTTTCATCGAATTGTATTTGAAATTCTGAATCATTGTATTCTTTCCATATGTCAGATTGTTCGTACGCTTTAATTACATTTCCAATAGTACTTTCAATGATATAACCGCTTATAGGATCTACATCTCTCACGCCAGTTCCACCGATGACAAGTGCTAAATCTTCAGTAAGACTAAATAGTTCCGGATAAAATAACTCATCTTCAATAGTGACATCTTCACCAGTCAATAATGGTATCTCTGTTTCGTGATAAAGTGTGAGCAGTTCGCTCTCAATTTCTATAGAACTTTCATCATTAAATGTAAGAAAGTCTTCATTGGTTGTATCATACAAATCAAAATAATACTCAGTATTATCGTATGTAGTTATTTTGACTAAAGGATATGCAACATCTGATGACGAAAAGTTATAAAATTCTATACCTGTAACATTTGGAACTTCTTTCGATTGAGAAAAATTAATGATTTCTACTTGATCACCAATTGTCTTTAATGCGACATAATCATTTGCCTCATCGGTACTAACAAAATAAATTTGGTTGTTGAATACGATAGCGGTTTGAAATAGAAATGTATTACTAGAGATAGGTTGATGATCAATTTTTTTTGGTTCAGAGCCATATTGATAGGAGTAGAGATTTAAATAATCTCCGTTCCCTTTAGCAGCAAATACAATTCCATCTGGTTGGTATGTGACTAACAATTGCTCAAAAATATCAGAGTCTATGCTATAACGATTTTCAATTGACTGAGTTTCAGGCTGCAATTCTATGAGTTGAAATTCGTCACTAAAGATATCTGTAAAAGCAATGACTTCATCGGTAGGCATGTGAACAAAACGACTCACTTCATGACTACTTCCTTCGAAGTTTTCAGCTTCTGATTCAATTGCTTTAATCTCCAATTCGTACATATTGTAATCGGATAGCTGAACAAAGAATATTATGCTCAAAATAGTTATTGGAAGGATCGAAGTAAAGAAAATAATTGTTAAGTTGAGTCTAGTTGATGATTTTTGATTGTTCATGTTGTGTTCCTCTTGTTTGTTGTATATTTAAAAATGACATCTATAAATTATGCCTATTAATTTAATGATAATATAAAAAGAAAAAAAGGCCACTGTATAAACGAATTATGTGCCTACTTTAGAAAGAGGAGATACAATATGACATTTTCTATTTCAGCACGCTGTGAAAAAACGAATCAATTAGGTGGAGCAATTTCTACCGCTGTTCCTGCAGTTGGCGCACGCTGTGCATATGCAAAAACTAATGTTGGGGCAATTTCATCACAATCGATTTCTAATCCCTATATTGCTATTAGGGGATTAGAACTTTTAGAGAATAATTTAAACGCATCTGAAGTACTGGATATTGTTCTCTCTAGAGATCCAGATCGTGAGCTAAGACAAGTAGGAATCGTTGATAATAATGGTCGATCGGCTGCATTTACTGGTGAGAAGTGTGAGGGGTATAGTGGGCATTTGACCGGCTATAATTACTCTATCCAAGGAAACACTTTAGTGAATGAAGAAACATTAACAGCAATGGAAGATGTGTTTTTGAATAATGAAGAATTGACTTTAGCAGAGCGATTACTTAAAACAATTGAAGCGGCTCAGGTCGCTGGTGGAGATAAGCGTGGTAGACAGTCTGCTGCTTTACTTGTTGTCGATAATGAAGAACATCCTGTAGTGGATTTAAGAGTAGATGAGCACGTCGATCCGGTAGCGGAACTACGACGAATCTATGAAGTAGCTGAAAGTGATTTATATCCTTATTTTAAGACTATGCCAAAATTACTTGAAGAGAAATAAGTTAGAGAGTCATTTGCAACCAGTACAAACGTATGATATTATAAATGAATGACAATCAGTCATTTCTAGAAAAAGGAGGTCATCACATCGATAAGAAGGAAAGAATTATACAAGCAGCAATCGACGTTTTCTCCGAAAAGGGTATAGAAAAAACTACTGTATCTGCAATCGTCAAAAAAGCTGGTATCGCACAGGGCACATATTATCTATACTTCGACTCCAAACTATCCGTCATGCCTGCAATCGCCGAAGTGATGATGAATAAGACTTTAACTCGACTACGATCTGATGTGAAGTCGGGATCAATCGAAAACAAATTAGAAACGATAATAGATGTCATTTTTGACACAACTGACGAATACAAAACGTTAACAAAACTTATTTACGCGGGTCTTTCCCAAACACAATACGTCGGTGACTGGGAAGAAATTTACACACCGCTTTACAAGTGGTTTAGCAGTGTACTTCAAGAAGCGCAAGCTGAAGGTTCAATTGATCCTGATATAAACATTATCTATACATCAAAAATCTTACTCGGAACTTTAGAGTCGGCAGCAGAACAAGTGTATTTATATGATTCAACTAATAGCGAAACGGTAGAAGCTCACAAAGTAGAGCTGCATAATTTTATCAGTAATGCGCTACGCATTTCTAAATAGCGCATTTATTTTTTGGATAATAATGACTGATAGTCATTCATTAATTTTAGAAAAGTAGGTATTTTATATGAACAAAGGATGGATATATGTATTTTTAACATGTTCTTTCGAACTGTTATGGATTTACGGATTTAATGTCGCAAGCAACTTTTGGCATTGGGCAATTATTTTAGTCATTATAGTTATTGATTTTCTCGTCCTATCAAAGGCGACTGAAAGTTTACCAACAGGTACTGTTTATGCGATTTTCGCAGGAGCAGGTACTGTTGGTACTGCACTCATGGATATTTATTTATTCGGGGAAGTACTCAGCATGGAAAAAGTGATATTTATTGGTGTCATTTTAATCGGTGTGATTTCATTAAATCTTGCGGATAACAAACATGGAAAAAATGAAGGAGCGGAGGTCGTTTAAATGGGTTGGATCTATGTCATATTAGCAGCGCTCTTTGAAATTGTTGGTGTTGTTGGACTAAACAAGTTCACGCATCATAAAAACGTAATCAACACGATTATATTTTTCGGTGGATTTTTAAGCGCTTTTGTTTTCCTATACGCTTCATTCAACTATTTACCCGTGAGTATTGCTTATGCAGTATGGGTAGGAATCGGAACGTCATCAGCAGTTTTAATCAACATGATTTTCTTTAATGAATCTAGAAATATCGGACGCATCATCAGCTTGGTAATCATCATCGTTGGTGTAACTGGACTTAAGGCAGTATCGTAGACAGATAAAACGCTTAGGCCTTATTAGGTCTAAGCATTTTCATTTAGTAATTCATCTATTTTATCTCTCAACTTCTCGGGACTGCTTTGTGGTGCAACACGTTCGACGACTTTACCTTCTCGATCAACTAAAAACTTCGTGAAGTTCCATTTAATCGAACCACCAAGTATTCCACTTTGTTCATCTTTTAAATGTTTGAATAACGGGTGTGCATCATCACCGTTTACATCGATTATCTCATGCATTGGAAACGATACGCCGTAATCTCGCTGACAAAATTCTGCAGCTTCTTCACTTGTACCTGGTTCTTGGTTCATGAACTGATTGCTTGGAAATCCTAATACGACAAGCCCTTTATCTTTGTATTCTTGGTACAATGCTTCAAGTTCTTTAAACTGCCCACGCAAGCCACATTTACTTGCAGTATTAACAATAATCATCGGTTTTCCACGGTATGCTTCTAATGAATACGAATCTCCATTTGTTCGGTTTACATCTATATTGTAAATTGTCATAAAATCACCTCATTCTTAGTTAACGATTACCCTCATACATAGTTTGTTACTCATTCTTTCGGGTATATTATAACTATCATAGGAATGTAGGGGGATTATTTATTATGAGTAAAAAAGTAGCAATCATCATGACTAACTTAGTTGAAGATATAGAATTTACAGGTCCTGCTGAGGCGCTTGAAGCTGCTGGCCACACTTACGATATAATCGCACCTGAACTTGGTGAAATTGAAGGTAAAAAGGGTGGCGTATTCAAAGCAGATAAGGCGATCGCTGATGTAAAACCTGAAGATTATGATGCGATACTCGTACCAGGTGGTTTTTCACCGGATTTACTACGCGGTGATAAGGAAGGACGATTTGGTGAATTTGCAAAACATTTCTTACAACAAGATAAACCGACATTCGCCATCTGTCATGGGCCACAAGTATTGATCGACACGGATTTACTAGAGGGTCGTAAGCTTACTTCGTTCTTATCTGTACGTAAAGATTTAGAAAATGCTGGTGCCACTGTTGTTGATGAATCTGTCGTTGTTTGTGGTGGAAACTTAGTGACAAGCCGTACACCAGATGACCTAGATGATTTTAATAGAGAAATTGTAAATGTATTGAAATAGATATATTTTAGAGTGAAGATTAGCGTCTTCACTCTTTTTTAAAACTTTAATATGCTTGGAAGTGATTG
>DYYI01000073.1:0-16382 GCA_020741755.1 Aliicoccus persicus
CCGTTTGACGGACTATGAGACTCGCTCACTTGCGCGCAAATCCGTTTGACGGACTATGAGACTCGCTCACTGGCGCGCAAATCCGTTTGACGGACTATGAGACTCGCTCACTGGCGCGCAAATCCGTTTGACGGACTATGAGACTCGCTCACAGACACGCAAATCCATTTAACGGACTATGAGTTTCTCTCACTGATACCCGAAACAACTTTAAACTTATGCTTAAACAAGAATCTATCCTTCTATATAAAAAATCTCCCCAAAAGTCAGAACAAATCCAACTTTAAGGGGAGTCAATTAATCATTCTCATAACAAATTAATATTTAATTACTTTCTTCACCTTTGGATTCATCCGTATATTCCTCCGAGGCTTCACTGACAGGTTCTTCTTCGTTCCCGTATTCAAACTCAGGATCTAATGCTTGAATCTCTTCAAGCAATGCTGCATTTTCTTCCTGAAGCTCTGTAATTCGAGATTTCATCCATTCGTTCTCTTCTTCCATCGTTGCACTTTCACTGCTTGCATCTGCACATCCACTAAGTACGATTGTGAAAGTAAACAATAAACTAATCGTTAATATTTTCTTCATATTGACCTCTCCGTCCCTCTATTTAAAATACGAAGACCCATAATATGAACCAAATGACTAAGAATATGAACACGAGTAAAGTGAAAAATGAACTCGCTAAAAATGCTAACAGTGAACCGATGGATGCTCGCGTTGCCTGTTGTCTATTTCTAGACTGATAAAATTCTACAGCAAAGACAGCAATGACGGGAACTAAAATAATACCGATGGGCGGATACACAAACATACCGACAATGACACCGATAACCGCTGCGTATTCACCCGCTTTTGTACCGCCGAATCTCTTTACAAATATAGAGTTTGCGATAATCTCACTAAAAAATAACAACACGGTTAACACAGCTGACGTTGTCCAGAACACCCAACCGAGTTCGTCCCCACTAATTAAAAATTGATAGATAAAAAACCCAACCCAAAACATTAATATCGAAGGGATAACTGGTATAACAACGCCGACAAATCCAATGAGAAACGACACGACAATCAAAATCCACCATAAAACTTCCATGTTAAATTGCCTCCTCTTTAACTACTGGCTTCGTTATAAACAGGATAATCATCGATATGATGACAGCAGCTGTACAAAGGTAAAATACACTCTGCACGCCAGCAAAGTCACTGAGCATCCCACCGAGTAAATTCCCAAGTAACTGACCAACGATCATACCGTTGGCAAAAAGTGTTGAAGCAAACCCCGGAAATTGTGGCACAAGTTCTTGGAAATAACTAATTCCAAGTCCTAACATAATTGCTAAAAATATGGAGAGTGGCACTTGTCCAATCAGCATCCACGTAAAGTCTTGTATCGTGCCGATTAAGGTGAAATATATAATTGCAAAGAATCCACTGACTATGAGTAAATTTCTAGCAGAATATCTCCCCGCAATATAACCCACCATAATCATAAATGGTACTTCGAGTCCTGCACAGAGACTCGCGATAATTCCGACGTTTCGTTCATCAAGTCCAAGCGTCCCCGTAACATATAACGGCATGTTAAGGTTATACATAAACATAGCCATTTGTAAAAAGATAAATGCTATAAACGGTAAGAAAATATACATGTTTTTTGTTAATGAGGGTGCTTGATTAGACACTGATACATTCATCTGAACATCGTCGCGCTCACTCGGTGGTTTTGAACGAGGTTTTATCAGTAACGCAAGTATTAATACCGAAACGAAAAATAATGAAGTACCGACAAACAAACCATCGAAGCCAAAATTAGCGAGTAATATTGTACCGATTAATGGACCGATTAAAAATCCAAGTGAAAATGTAGAACGTAAGACTGTGTTGGCAAATGTCGCAAGGCGGGGCTGGTAATCGTTAATCGATTCGCGTGCACTTGCATACAGTTGTGGCATTGCTGGTGCACCGAGTGATGCAAACAATATGTAGCTGACAATAACGATGAGTAAATTCTCAAATATTACGAAGCCCATAAACGCGATGATCATACTGACTAGCGCAGCGACGATTATGTATTTTCGGTCAAAGGTAATATGGTCACTTTTTCGACCGACATATGTATTGATGATAAAACTCCCGAGTGCTGCAGCTGCTAAAAACAAACCAAACGCAGTTGTTGATATGCCATATTCTTCAGTCATATAGATGATTAAGAATGGACTCGTGACAGCAATGGCAACTCCAAGGAATCCCATATTAACTAAAAACAATGGGTAATTTTTTATATTAAATATATCCCTTAGCATAGGCACCCCTAATTCTTTCTATTATTTTGTTGTACGAACGTATTGACTAATGATTTAAATGCATTGACTTGAGGTAATCGCAACATGGTTTCATCATATGCTAAATATGTATCTCTTAAAAGTGGTTCGCCTCTAACTAACACTTCTTCGATATTGAAATCTTCATTGCTTAAATCCTGTATTGCAATTTCGGGTAAGATCGTTACACCTATACCTTCTAGCAACAGCTCTTTACACGTACTCATCTGGTCCACTTTAATCTGTGGATCATATCTTTCCTGATATCTTTCAACGTAAAACTGCTCAATCTCATTTAAGTATAAGCGGTCTGCTTGAAATTCGATAACAGAAAGTTCATGGGCATCCATCTGTTGAATTGGTGAGACAAAATAATGTCGATCGGTTTTAATACGCTCGTTAATCTTATGAGAGATCTGTGTACCGCGTATTATCGACACGTGATACTCGTTACTTTTCGAAATGATTTGAGGTGTTGATCCAACGGTGATTTTAATATTCACATCTGGATACTCCAATAAAAATTGACGGACAATCTTCGGCAAAATCGTACTGCCTATTATT
Organism: Aliicoccus persicus; assembly: GCA_020741755.1. Lineage (GTDB taxonomy): Bacteria > Bacillota > Bacilli > Staphylococcales > Salinicoccaceae > Aliicoccus > Aliicoccus persicus_A. The sequence continues at coordinate 2,892 of DYYI01000073.1, forward strand.
GAAGACACACCAATTGATAGATTCCCTGACACTTCAGTCTTGTGACTGCTTAAATACTCTTTTATTTCTTTTTCTCCAGCAACGACTCGCTTGGCATGTTCAATGATACGTTCACCTTCAGGCGTGACATGAATGAAACGTTTCGTTCTAATAAAAATCTGTACGCCCCAATCTTCTTCAATTGATTTTAGCCGTTGGCTCACTGCTGGTTGGGAGATGAATAATAAATCCGCAGCACGCTTTAACGATTTTGTTTGGTCTAATGCCACGAGTAACTCATGATCATCTACTTTCATTTAAAACAACCTCCCAATTCAATATTATTTACACACGGTTTCTCTGCAATCATCACAAAATTCTGTAAACAGGCTAAAATCCGTATCCAACATCTTATATACTTCATCTACTACAGAATAGGCAAAATCAGACTGTTCCTTTGTGACTTTGCCTTTTTTCAGCGCATGCTTCAGGTCTTTTTTATCGACAACTTCCTTCTTACCAGAAGGTAATACTAACACATCCAGATAAAGATCCTTGCGTTTGGCATCACCAAGCTTTAATGTATGTTCATAATTGATGTCAATATAATATTGCAAGACAGTCCAGTCTTCATCATACATCACCGTAATGCTGAAGTATTTCTTTTCAGGCATGATTGTTAGCCAATGAAATCCAGGGGCGACGACACATACATCTTCATCGACAATTTTAACTGTGAGTGGATTTGTTACTTTATTTATGCTGATTAAACCGACTAAAAATCTCTCATCATTCAATGTGATTAACTGTTCTTTATAACTAGAGTCCGTTACACGCCGCCATCCTCTTTTATCTATAAATTTAGTCCTCATTGTAAACGCACCTACTTAATCTTGTTGTATCATCTAATCCGCAACGTTGTGATGGACAACAGACACATCATCTAAATCATCCAGTGCATCGATGAGCTGTTCAAACTGTTGCATCGCTTCTTCATCCAATGTAACTTGTGACTGAGGAATCATTGTGAGCTCTGCGACTTCATACTCAGAAATTTCCAATTGATCCAACGCTTGTTTTATTTCATTAAATTGACCTGTTTCTCCATAGACTATCACTAAATCTTCTTCTGTAGTTACATCAATCACTTCAACGCCTTCTTCCATTAAATGCAGAAAGACTTCTTCTTCGTGACCTTTGAACACAAATACACTGCGAGGATCAAACATATAGCTGACGGCACCACTGTTACCCATCGTTCCGTAATTTTTACCAAAAGCAGCACGTACATCACTTGCCGTTCTATTCACGTTATTGGTTAGCGCTTCGACGATGATCATTGAACCAGCAGGTCCAAATCCTTCATACTTCAATTCATGATAATCTTCATGATCCGTACCCTTTGCCTTTTCGATTGCCTTATCAATAATGTGTTTTGGAACAGAAAATGTCTTTGCCTTATCGAGTACTGCTTTTAAAGCTGCATTACTTTCTGGGTCAGGTTCTCCCTTTTTTGCAGCAACATATATTTCACGTCCAAACTTGGCGTATACACGCGATGTATTTTTATCTTTCATCGCTTTCTTTTCTTTAATGTTATTCCATTTCCTACCCATCTCTAACACTTTCTTTCCATATAGAATTGTTACTTATTAATTTTATCAAATTACTTTTTATAAGTGTTATTTTTTCTCTATTTGTTATAATGGACACTGTTCTGCAAAACACCGAAAAAGTAATAAAACACAGGTTTAGATTACAGAATTCCCTATGTTTATATTAGAATGATTTAAATTGTTTTACAGTTATATTACAAAGCCCAAATCGGTGTTTTTATCTGCTAATATATGATTAGTTAATTAGACATCAAAGAAAGAACATGAATAGAACAATTTACGACGGAGGAATTTCTAAATGAAGAAAATTGTTACAGCACTCACTGCATCAGCAGCATTTGCCACTATCACATTATCGCAAGAAGCTGACGCTTCAGAGTATAAAGTTCAAGCAGGTGATTCACTTTGGAAACTTGCTCAAGATAACAGAGTCTCAATCGATTCAATCAAAAAATTAAATAATTTAAAATCAGATACTATCTATACGAATCAATCCTTAAAGTTACAAGATCCTGATACATACACAGTACAAGCTGGCGATACTTTAAGTAAGGTCGCTGACAGATTCGGTACAAACTACAGAGCGTTAATGGAAATTAACGGGATTACTTCACATTTAATTTACCCAGGACAAGTACTTGAACTTAAAGAAACTGTTCAAGCACCAGCACCTGAACCTGAAGAAGTAGTCGAAGAAGTAGTCGAAGAAGAAACAGTTGATGTTTACACAGTACAATCTGGTGACACATTAGCTAAAATCGGTGGAAAATTCGGTATCGATTATAAACTGATTGCTCAGTGGAACAACATTGAAAATGTTGACCTGATCTATGTAGGTCAAAAATTATCATTAGTTGGTGAAGAAGCAGTCGCTGAGGAAGCTGAAGACGATTACGTACAAGAAATCGTTGAAGAAGTTACACAAGTAGAAGAAGTTACTGAAACAGTTGAAGAGTCTTCAGAAGAAGTAATCGAAGCTTCAGAAGTTGAAACAATTGTTGAAGTTGAAGCACCACAAGCAGAAGTTGAACTTGTAGATAACAGTGCAGCTGAGCAAGCAGAAGCTGAAAGAGTTGCAGCTGAGCAAGCAGCAGCTGAGCAAGCAGCAGCTGAGCAAGCAGCAGCTGAACAAGCAGAAGCTGAGAGAGTTGCAGCTGAGCAAGCAGCGGCTGAACAAGCGGAAGCTGAGAGAGTTGCAGCTGAACAAGCAGCTGCTGAACAAGCGGAAAGAGAAGCGGCTCAACAAGCGGAACGTGAAGCAGCTGAGCAAGCGGAAAGAGAAGCAGCTCAACAAGCGGAAAGAGAAGCGGCTCAACAAGCAGAAGCTGAAAGACAAGCAGCTGAGCAAGCAGAAGCTGAAAGACAAGCAGCTGAGCAAGCGGAAGCTGAAAGACGTGCAGCTGAACAGGCTGAAGCTGAAAGACGTGCAGCTGAACAAGCGGAAGCTGAAAGAAAAGCAAAAGAAGAAGCAGCGGCAGCAGCTCCTGCACCATCACCATCATATGGTGTTAACTACTACTCTGGTGGACAATGTACTTACTACGCATTTGAACGCCGTAAGCAACTTGGTAAACCAGTTGGAAGTAACTGGGGTAACGCACATAACTGGGCAAACGCAGCGCGTTCACAAGGTTATAGCGTAAACAATACACCTTCAGTTGGTGCAATTATGGTATTCGGTCAAGGTCAAGGTGGCGCTAGTGGTTACTACGGTCACGTAGCGATCGTTGAAAGTGTTAACGGTGACGGATCAATCAATATCTCTGAGTGGAACTGGACATATGGTCCTTGGAACAAAAATACAAGAACAATCTCTGCTTCTACAGTAAACAGCTATAACTACATCCACTAATCAATAAGATAATAGACTAAAAACCGACAGTAATCTATTTGAGAGATTACTGTCGGTTTTTGATTGTTCTATGTGAACATATTATACAATAGGAAGAAACACGTTTAGTTTACTTTAAAAAGCTCAGATCTATTATTAGACCTGAGCTTTTTATAATTCTTAACTGTTTTATTTGTCTCCGCGTCTTTCCGGCTTATCACTAATAATCATCTCCACGCGATATATACGATTAATTAATGCTTGTACTGGTGCATGAGTAATGGTAAATAATCCCCAAGGTATACTCGGTTCTAGATCATGTATGGCATAAATGAAGTCATTTCTATTTTTTAATGCTCTAAATTCAAAACGTGGCGTTTTATATTTACTATCGTTGATTAAAAATCCAGAGACGACATCGTAAATGACGATTCCTTCGTGATCTATATCCCTGTTAAGTTTTAACTTAAACGCAGGACTACTTACCTGTGCGATATAAACATAAACAAAATCTTCTTTAAACTCTACACTGACAACATCAAATATAATATTAGACAGCCATTCAAAATAATACTTAGCAACGTCTGAAATTGTCCATCCCTCTGGCATAATAGATCGACTGGCACTTCGATATTCTTTTCTTGGATGTGTTCTGTATCCGAGACCTTTACCTTGTCGTTTAATATCCGTTTTTGTTATGGCGACGGGTGTACCATGTGCCCCTAGAATCTCTCCTAAGTTATAACCGCCAATCTCGTCTCGAACATATATAATTTGCTCTACATTATTTGCTGTTGCTGCCCTACCTATTGAGTCTGCGACAAGCTTCATGATGTCTGACATTTTACCCTGTGTCAAACGACTCAAACGCATGATTGGATCATCAAAAAAGATGATAGTATCCATTCCTTTTACACCTTCAATCACTGCATCTAGATCGAACAGATCAACTTTCAAATATTCTATATCTAATCGAACATTATCTTGATCAAATGTCGAGAATGCATACAATTTGTAAGTCTCCTTTAAAGATTCATAAAGCTCTATACCGACTTCTGAATGCACCCCGAGCAACAAAACATTTCGCATTGGAATCTCTCCTTAAATGACCTGTCTATTCTTTCTCATCAATATCATTAAGACTAACTGTAATAGTATGAGCGTTATACCGATAAATACAAATGGTAACTGGAAGTAAGTCGCAAATATACCCGATAAGTATGATCCCGCTACAGTACCAAGTGAGAAGAATCCATAGAATAAGCCGTTCGCCTTACCTCTTTCACTCATGTTTGCGTAGAGCGCAATGACTTTGTTCATACTTGGGAAAACAAGGCTAAACCCTATACCATAAAGTACCATAACTAAAAATGTTGTAAATATTGTTGGTACGAAATGTAACAATATCATAGATAATCCAATGATAAATATACCGATTGTAACAAGTATTTCTGGTTTGATTTTAGAATACATACGGTTTAATGGTGTTGCAAAGACCACAATTGCTGTTATTCCGAACACACTTAATAATAACCCTGTTGATGTATCATCTAAGCCAAGCGCATCAGTTTTTAAAGGTAAACCAAATGCGAGTGAACCGTTAGAAATCATTAACGTAAATGCTGAAATATACGCAAAAATTAAAGTCGGTCTGAGTAAGAGTTCTAAAAAATTTGTTTCGTAATGCTTCTTACGACTATCTCTTGTTGTACTCTCACGTACAACGAGACGGATGATAATGATACTCAGTAAGAAAATAATTGCGGTAACTAGGTATACTGTTTGATATGAAGCAACACTAGAAATAATACCACCCATGGCAGGGCCGATTACTGCGGCAGTACCAATCGCAACACCTGTAAACGCCATTGAACGGCCAACCGTTGCTTTTTTAGATATATCGGCAACGAGGCTAAATGCGGCTGGTGTTAATAGTCCACTCGTAAAACCATGGATTGATCGAAGTATGACTAAAAGAAATATATTCGGTACGAAAACATACATGAGTAATATGATCACTTGACCACCCATGGCTATGTATAATAGTCTTCTACGACCAATTTTATCGGCAAAAAAACCACCAATTATGTTACCAAATATATTAAAGAACGAATAGATTGCAACGATAAACCCTGCAACATATTCAGTTGCACCAAGAGACATTGCAAATGGCGTAATAATTGGTAATTGTATAAATAAATCTAAGAACACGATGACTATGACGACATAAATCAATCTACTCAATTTAATCCCTCTGACATATAGTTTTTATTATATCTTACTGATCTGTTGACTCCTCTTGTTCAAATACTTTCTCATATGCAACGTACCATTCATCTGTGTTTTCATCTAAGTTTAAATGACCCTTATACTCAAAATCATTTTTAGAAAACTGTGTTTGCATGTGTGTATTTTCCAATGATGTATCCGTATGAATACCTTGATATCCATCTTCAATGAGCAACTCTTCTATTTCTTCCATCATAATTTTAGCAATCCCCTTGCCAAAATATTCTGGATCCACTGCGAATCTGTGCATCGCTGCAGCATTTTCCATCGGTAATTCCCATGGAATGTCATCATATGGATATGGATGATTATCATCAACAACAATAAAAGCGATAATCTTATCATCTCTTTCGTAGATGTACAATGTTTCTTCTTTTATATCTTGTTCGAAGACTTCCTTATTGGGATATGATTCATCCCACTGCATATTTCCATTTTTATGCATATATGGGATAACTGCTTCTTTAATTTGGAGAATTCTTGACAAATCTTTAAGTTTTGCTATTCTTAATGACATGGTTTCACTCCTGTCTAAATTTTTATATTTACTATATTTCTTTGAAATTATGTTGTATAATATGAGAAAGTATTTATCCGAAGGGGAAGTTACATATGTTTAAGTTTGATAAGTTTACAAGACCTTATTACATTAGTAATGCAGTATTCTATATTTTTACTACAGCTGTGTTAGCACTCATTTATTATTATATCTTTTGGCCTCCAATTTCTGAAGTAACAACTGATGACTTTTTTGCAAACTTTGGTTTGCGTGAATTTGGTGGAGCGCTATTTTTCTTAGTCTTAGTTATTGTACCACTTTTAGTAATATTTGGTGCATTATATCACCTGTATAAGGCGATTACAGTTAAAAAAGATGCAGTACAAGATAATGACTAAAACAACCAAAAAAGAGCTGAACAAACGTCGTGAAAAATAAGAGAAGTGGCGTTGGAATCTAACCATTTAGATTCCAACGCCATTTCTTTTTTTTGTAGCTACTCATATATTTTTATATTAAGAGGCAATTTTGATCTGGCTATACTTGCTCACTTGCCGCTATGAGATCTTTATCTACTTGTGCATTTAACGCTTCTGCACGTTTAAGGACTGCTGATCTCATCGTTAATACAACGACTAAGATTAATGCCGCTCCACTGACAAAATTTACAGCTGCATACATACCTGTATCATAAAGCACACCATACAGTATTGTTCCTAACGGGCTTAAACTCATTGCAAACATACTGAAGGCACTCAGCGCTCGACCTTTAATATGTTGTGGTATACATTTTTGGAGAAATATACCTGCTGGCACATTGATAAACTGCAGTGTCACGATTATCGTAAAACCTACAATCGCAATGTAGACAAAGCTCATCCATGTTTGCATATCGATATAAATTGGTAATGCATAGATGAAATAGAGCGTACCTAAAATTATGATGCCGAACTTTACTTGTTGCAGCGGGTTTTTAAAACTTTTCATGTTGGCGATAGTTACACCAGCAACAAGTACTCCTATACCTGCGAGTGCGTTAACAAAACCAAGTGTTTCTGGTTCAAATCCAAGTTCTACAATCATCATGATTTCCGGGAATACGGATATCGGTCCGACGAATAGGTTGATCAACGATACAGTGATTAGCGTTGATCTGAAAACATCACTATTGAACAAAAATGAAAATCCTTGCCCTACATCTCTTTTGAACTTATTAAACGCACCGTCCACTGAGTCATCATCCGTTTCATAAATCGACTTATCATAGTATAGATCGAACTTTATTAGTATGTTGATGGCTGCTGAGAAAATAGTCGCAATCATAAATACGATGACAATACCTTGGAACCCAAGTAGTCCGAATAAAACACCACCGAGCACAGGTCCTAAAATAGGTACTGCGGATAATATGCTTTGCGTATATCCCATGATTTTTTGTATACGTTCTTTATGGAACATTTCCGTTATCGCTGCTTGGAAAGTGTTAGAGACAAATGGACTGATTAAGCTCGTTAATAACGTCGTGAAGTAAATTGCTACTAAAGACACTTCAACAAGTTGGGTATAGACAAATAGTCCGATAATTACACTAGCAAACAACCATTCACCGATAATAATCGTCTTTCTCTTATTCCCTAAATCACTAATTACTCCAGCAAAAGGTAGTAATATGAGTGAGATAACCACTGAAATCGCTAAGTTGATTGAGAAATAAAATGCTGATCCTGTTTCATACAAAATAAAGTACGAAACTGCAAACAGGTAAATATAATCTCCTGCTGATAAGATAAATCGACTCATTATATAGAATACGAAATTAATGCGTTCTTGCGCTGGTATATTACTGTCAAAAATCATAGTTTTACCTCACTTATTTTATAACAATCGAACCCATATCAGTATTCAACGTAAATCGATAGGTTGCATTTTTAATATCACTATATGGATTCACAGCGTTACCCATATTTGCGTTCGCAATCACTTCAGTATTTGTCGGCGTCTCTCTAAATGTCACTTTCACTGTGCCCATATCTGTTTTAAGAGTGCCATCTGCATCCGCATTAATATTATTAGCGTTAACGGTTCCCATATCTGAAGACATATTGTAGAGTTTTGCTGTGCAGTTATCAATCGTTACTGTACCCATGTCTGAGTGCGTCTCTATTGAATCCGCTTGTGAATTTTCTAAAGTTACTCGACCCATGTCACTCGTTAATGAAAAGTGTTTACCAATCAATGATTGCCCTGTAACACTCCCCATGTCACACTCCACATTCAGTTCATCTATAGTTAAACCAGTGATTCGAACAGCGCCTTGATCTACATCGGCTTCCAATGTATCTAAATCACCTGGCCATGTGATTATTAATCTATTCTTCGATGTATTTTTAAAGAATCCGAATATCCCTTTGTTATCTTCTGATTCCTGTCTAAATGTAAGCACGTTACCGATAACGTCATATGTTAATTCACTGTTTTCGTTCGATGACTCGTAGTCCATTTCGAATTTGTCTCCCGCTTCAACAACGACAGTCGCATTCTGTACTTCAAAACGAAGGTTTTCTATTTTATTCGGATCTAGATCTAAATATTTTGTATTTTGGACGGGCTTCGATGCTCTCTCAACAGTTATCTTTTTAGAAGGTTTATCTTTCTCAACTGGTTGATCAACTGTTTTTTCTTCCTGTTGTGTTTTGACTTCTTCCTGTTCTAGTAAACCATCTACAATTTCATCAAAGTCACCGAGTGAGCGAACGACTTCCTCTTCTGATAATCCTGTATGAACACCTTGTCTAATATGAACATCGAACTCATTTAATATATCTTGTCTCACATCATAGTCTAAATGTTTAACCTTAGTTTCTAATTGTTGTAAAAATTGTTTTCTATTCATTATTTTCTCTCCGTTTCATTTAATATCGTCTCTACTGCTTTCGTGTAAACTTTCCATTCCTCTACGAGTTCATCTAAATAAGCAATGCCATCCTCTGTCAGTTCGTAATACTTCCGTGCAGGACCTTCCGTTGATTCTTCGAGCGTCGTTTTTAAATGCTTCTCTTTGACGAGACGTCTTAATAGCGGATACAGTGTACCTTCTGCAATCTCGATATAATTCGAAACGTTTTGAGCGAGTTGATAGCCATACTGTTTTTCTTTACCTATGAAGCTAAGTACAATCATCGTTAAAGAACCCTTCTTCAATTGAACATTCATTATGCCACCTCACTACTGTGTATTATTTAGTACTGACTACAGTGTAATACACACTAGTGAACATTGCAAGGTATTAAATAAAATTTTTAAGGATAAAAAAAGACTGCACTTGGCAGTCTTACCTGTTATCAATATTTTCAGGGTATAAATCATGGTTCATCATTCTGTTGGTTGCCATCTCTTCAAACTTCGTTCCTGGCTTACCATAGTTGCAGTATGGGTCGATAGAAATCCCACCGCGTGGTGTGAATTTCCCCCACACTTCTATATATTTAGGTGCCATCAATTCGATGAGATCATCCATTATCATATTGATGCTCGTCTCATGGAAACCACCATGGTTTCTATAACTAAATAAATATAGTTTCAATGACTTGCTCTCTACCATTTTCTCAGCTGGTATATAACTGATATAAATCGTCGCAAAATCAGGCTGATTCGTTATTGGACATAATGTCGTAAATTCAGGACAGTTAAATTTTACGAAGTAATCACGTTTAGGATACTTATTATCAAACGTCTCTAAAACTTTCGGGTCATAATCAAATGCGTATTGTACATTTTGGTTTCCTAGCAATTTTAAATCTTTCGTATCATCCATTTTCTACACTCCTTGTTTATTGCTCCAAAGTAACGTATGCAACTGAGGCAACACACGTACGTTTTGAAGTTCTTTATCGTTCATTACTTTATCTACGAGCTGTTCATAGCGTGCTAATAATTTTTCTGTATGGTTTTCTACACGTTCACCCAAATATGGATTCCCAACTTGTACATAAAATTCAATGTTTGGATATTTAGCATGAACTTCTTTCGCATGTTCAAAATCTTTGTCATCGAACACGACGACTTTTAAATTATATTGTGCAGGATTTAAACGATTCATCATGAACTCTAGCTTCTTAAAATCCGTCTTCATACCAGAACTCGGTGGTTTCGGACTAATCGTTACGTCATCAATTAACGGTAACCAATCTTGGTACTTCGTCCCTTGAGTTTCAATCGCTAAACGTATACCACGTGCTTTTGCCGCTTCAACAAACTCACTTAATCCTTTATTGAGTAACGGATTACCACCAGAAATCGTCACGTGATTATAGTTATCTTTAGCTAAACGATCGAGCGACTCAAATATGTCGTCACTCGTCATCATGCTGATATTGTCCTTTTGTGAGCCATCCCAGGTAAAAGCGGAATCACACCAACTGCAACGATAATCACATCCTGCCGTTCTGACAAACATCGTCTTTTGACCGATGACTGCACCTTCCCCTTGAAACGTTGGTCCAAAAATTTCTAATACAGGTACCTTCATCATTAAATCTCCTTCGGTCTATAAACGGCATAACTCGTTGCTGTTTCTCTTAAAAATACTTGTAAGCAGTGCACGCTATTGGACTCAGACTTTAAATAATCTGCAATCAATTCATAAATCGCACATGCGACCGTTTCAGTCGTTGGTGGGACATCTTGAAATTTAGCATGATCATTTAACAATGTATGATCAAATGCTTCAGTCACTACTTTCTTCAGCGCCGAAAAGTTCACGAGAAAGCCCATTTCATCCAAAGTATCACCGACAATCGTTATGTTTGCAACATAGTTATGCCCATGAACATTGCGGCATTTACCCGCACGTGCGTCATCAATGAAATGCGCTGCACTAAAATGTAGATCTTTGTTAAGTTCAAATAAAAAGTCATGTGTCCTTACCGGATATATCATAATGCCGCCTCCTTTTCTTCTAAGTAGGCATTCAATCCATTCATGCGGAGTTCACATGCTGGACACTTGCCACAACCATCACTCATGATGCCTTCGTAACATGTCAACGTATTGTCTCTTATATACTCTAACTTGCCAAAACTATCCGCTAACGCCCACGTTTCTTTTTTATCGAGCCACATGAGCGGTGTGGCAATAATGAAGTTTTCATCCATCGCTAAATTTGCTGTCACATTCATTGATTTAACAAACACATCGCGACAATCCGGGTATCCACTAAAGTCCGTTTCACATACACCGGTAATAATTGTTTTCGCACCAATTTGATAAGCAAGTGCTGTAGCAAATGATAAAAAGATCAAATTTCTTGCTGGTACAAATGTATTCGGTATTTTATCATCTGATGAAACTTCCATATCATGTTGTGTGAGTGCATTTGGAGACAGTTGCGAGAGCAAATTCATATCTAACACGTGATGCTTTAACCCGTGCTCTTTTGCTATATTTTTTGCAACTTCAATTTCAAGTGCATGACGTTGACCATATTCAAACGTAACGAGCTCGACTTCCTTGTAATACGCCATCGCATAAAACATACAAGTTGTACTATCTTGACCGCCTGAAAAAACGACGAGAGCTTTTTCTTTATCTAACATGTTTTCCTCCTAACAAAAAAGTCCATGTACCTTAAACTAAGGCACATGGATGTGTTCCTTAGTTTTTTATAGAGGGTTTACGGCTAAGAACCTCTTTATTTATTTTCATTAAACTATTATACACGACGTGCCACGAAATCGACAATACTGCACTGTTCAAACCATTCGTGATTTTGATATAATATAATAACTGTGCGTAAGCATAGCTATCAGGGTTATCCTGCAAATAATTATTGATAGGTGGAAAAAAATGAAATATCGCGTATTATTGTATTATTATTACACAACGATCGAAGATCCAGTTGAATTCTCAGCTGAACATTTAGATTTGTGTAAAGAGATCGGTTTGAAAGGCCGTATCTTAGTCGCAAACGAAGGCATCAATGGTACCGTGTCAGGTACGATTGAACAGACAAACGAATATGCTGAATACATGAAGAATCATCCATTATTCGAAGGCATCGTATTTAAAGTGGATGAGTCAGACACACACGCATTCAAAAAGATGCATGTGAGACCACGACCAGAACTTGTAAACTTAAGTTTAGAAGATGATGTGAATCCACATGAAATAACTGGTGAGTATTTATCACCTAAAGAATTCATGGAACAAATGCAAGATGAGAACACTATCGTACTTGACGTTCGTAATGATTATGAATATGAAGTTGGACATTTCCGTGGTGCGATAAAACCCGATGTAGAAACATTCCGTGATACACCAGATTGGGTAAGAGAAAATCGTCACCTGTTTGAAGGCAAGAAAGTATTGACGTATTGCACAGGTGGAATTCGCTGTGAAAAATTCTCAGGCTGGTTAAAGCGTGAAGGATTTGAGGACGTCGGACAACTCCATGGTGGGATTGCTACATATGGTAAAGATCCAGAAACAAAAGGACAGCTGTGGGATGGTATGATGTACGTCTTTGATGAACGTTTGACAGTTCCGATTAACCAAGTAGAACATACCGTTGTGGGTAAAGACCATTACGACGGAACACCATGTGAACGCTACATTAATTGTTGTAATCCAGAGTGTAATGCACAGTTACTTGCATCTGAAGAAAACCAAGCCTACCATTTAGGTGGATGTTCATTAGAATGTGCTGCGCACGGACGCAACAGATACATTGTTGATCATGAGTTACCAAATGAATTCGTAAAAGAACGATTAGAAACTTTGAGAAATTCAGAATTCGCTGAGCGAGAAATGCTCGGTAGTTATAAAGGGCGCGGGCGCGAAGCGAAAGCGCGTCATGAGAGTGCGCAATAAATTGATTTAGTGATTTTATATGAGGAACCCCCAAAAGTCTTGGACTTTTGCGGGGTTCTTTTTTGTGTTGGAACTTTCTTGAGCTGCTGGATGCTACTTCAACACGTTTTTTTCGCCTGAAGTAGCAGGAATAATCAAAAGCTGCTACTTCACCATATTTTTTGAGCCCGAAGTAGCAGGTATTTTCAAAAGGTGCTACTTCATGTTCATTTTCGACCTTGAAGTAGCAGGCAAGAGAATATGACCTAATTCTAGAGATAACAATATTCTAGAAAAATCCAGCCTGGCAATTCAAGTCATTTTTTTATCTCGAATTGGCAGGTAAAAGAGATTATTGCCAATTCAGGCCAATTTTTCTCTCTGATTTGGCAGACGAACCAATAAGCATTTGGAAAAATTTATCTCGTGCT
>DYYI01000074.1:0-20828 GCA_020741755.1 Aliicoccus persicus
GGACTTGTTGTTAGCGTGAGTATTGTCGTCACAACAACGAGCAATGTTAAGCGCAATGTGATGAAGATACCGGTAATGATACCCTCTGATTCGATTGTGAAAAATCCACCGTCGACGAGTACTGTACCACCTTTTGTCAGGAACACATGCATCAAGAACGTGAAGATAAAGAGCGCAAGTATTAATTTTAATCCATCGAATAGAAAGCGTATGGATATTCCTGCGACTTTAGTGATAATGAGCACGAACAAGACGAGTGCAGCATATGTCGCCCAGCTGTTTGCTAGAAAGACGATGACCATAAACAGGACGGTTAATAATATCTTTGAACGTGGATCCAGTGCATGGATGACACTGTCTCCTGGAATGTAGCGGCCAATCAGTACTTTACTCAGCATGTGATGACCTCCACTTCTCGTACATATTGATGAATTCATCCGTTGAACGTGGTGGTAGTGTTGGGTTAAATCCACTCGCTTTGAGATCTTTAGTCAACCGTGCAACTTTCGGCAACTCTAGATTCATCGATGTTAAGAGTGCTTCATCTTGGAGTATGTCGACTGTGTCACCTTCTGAAACGATTTCACCGTGTGAGAAGATTTTGATTGTGTCGGTATACTGATAGCAATCATCCATGTTATGGCTCACTAGGATGATCGTTTTGCCATGTTCTCTATTTAAGTTGTATATTAAGTCCATCACTTCGATATGGCTTTTCGGGTCCAGTCCAGCTGTCGGTTCATCGAAGATGATCATGTCTTGATCCATCGATAAAATTCCAGCGATCGCCACTTTTCTCATCTGACCACCTGATAGTTCAAATGGAGATGCTTCGTATTCACGCTCATTGATTCCAAGCAGTGACAAATACTTCTCTGCATTTTTGCGTGCGGTCGCTTCATCGATACCGATATTGAGTGGACCAAACATGACGTCTTTCATGACGGTCTCTTCAAACAGTTGGTTCTCAGGGAATTGGAAGACCATCCCGATTGATCGTCTGATCTTATGGACGACTTTTGCCTTCGTCTTTTTATTGATGACCGTGTCACCGATGACAACTTCACCTGAGGTTGGTAGTAACAGTGCATTTAGGTGTTGGATGAACGTCGACTTACCACTCCCTGTATGACCGATAATCCCATGGATTTTATTTGGTTCAAACGTTGTGTTGATGTCGTGTAATGCCTTGAACTCAAACGGTGTCTTATAGTTGTATATACTCGTTAAATGATTGATTTTGATCATAGTTTTCTAACCAACTTCGCATGTGACATGATCGACTGGTTCAGCAATGCTGTTGAGATTTTTATCTCGAATGGTAATACTAAATTATTTTCTTCCAGTATATGTGGATTCGAATAGATTGTATCGACACTGCCTTTTAAGCGCACTTGTCCTTGATTCATGACGATGACTGTATCGCTTCTAAAGACTTCAGTCAGATCATGGGTCACATAGATAATCGTCGTTTTTCTCTTTCTGTGAACCGATTGAAGGAGTTTTAATACATCACGTCGTCCTTGTGGATCTAGCATACTCGTCGCCTCATCAAGTATTAATACATCTGGATCTGTCGCTAGCGCCCCTGCAATTGCAACGCGTTGTTTTTGACCACCAGAAAGACGGGATGGTTCATGCTTTTTATATTCAAACATATCGACTTCTTTTAATACCGCATCTACAATCTCAAGCATTTCCGCGCGTGGTATTTCTAAGTTTTCTAGTGAGAATGCTACATCATCTTCCACCGTTGCACCGACGAATTGATTGTCAGGATTTTGCAATACAATCGAGAAGTTTTTGTGCAGAGCTCTCGTGTTTTCTTCAGTGACTTTGGTGCCATCGATCGATACGTCGCCTTCATAAGACTCGAGTATGCCCATGAGTAATTTGACGAGCGTACTTTTGCCTGAGCCATTCGCACCAACGACTGAAATCCAATCCCCACGTTCAATTCGAAGGGAAACGTTATCTAATGCAGCACGTCTTCTATCATCATATTTATATGTCACATCGTTTAAGACAATCATTTCCCCATCTCCTTTACTTGAAGGGTTAAAAATGTCAGTTAGTTGAATGATCAAATCCCTTTAATCACTCAACTAACTGCATTTTAACAGTCATAAAAAAGCGCGCACCCTGCATAGAGTTACGCGTCATTTATTACTGTTTAATGCAGGGTACGTCGAGCTAAACAAGATGGAATTCTATCTATCTCATCCACTTATCATAACGCTCAGTCTGCTTTTAAATTAGTTTTCTTCTGAAGCTACTGCGCCTTCAACGAATTCAATGATTACTTGCTCAGCACCGTCACCACGACGTGCACCTAACTTCTTAATTGAAGTGTAACCACCTTGGCGGTCTTCAAAACGCGGCGCGATATCACTGAATAATTTTTGCAATGCATCAATCTCAGTGCCATCTTCAGTTTCTAAATGTACATTGTATAACGTTTCACCTGCACGACGACGTGCACTTAAGTCTCCACGCTTACCTAATGTAACTAATTTATCGACAATTTTTCTTAATTCTTTCGCACGAGTTTCAGTCGTTACGACACGCTCGTTCACGATCAATGAAGTCGCAAGGTTTCTTAACATTGCTTTACGTTGATCAGATGTGCGTCCTAATTTTCTATAAGCCATTGTTTAACCTCCTTATTTCACTAGTCTTCTTGTTTAAGACCTAATCCGAGATCTTCTAATTTAAACTTTACTTCTTCTAATGATTTACGTCCTAAGTTACGTACTTTCATCATGTCAGCTTCAGTTTTATCTGTTAATTCTTGAACAGAATTAATACCCGCACGCTTTAAGCAGTTATACGAGCGTACTGATAGGTCTAACTCTTCGATTGACATCTCGAGTACTTTTTCTTTTTGATCTTCTTCTTTTTCGATCATGATGTCTGCATGCTGTGCTTCATCAGTAAGTGTCACAAAAATATTTAAGTGTTCAGTCATGATTTTCGCAGCAAGTGCTACACTTTCCTGTGGTGTAATTGAACCGTCTGTCCAAACATCTAATGTCAACTTATCAAAGTTAGTCATTTGTCCGACACGCGTGTTCTCTACTGTGTAGTTTACACGTTCAACAGGTGTAAAGATTGAGTCTACAGGAATAACACCGATTGGTAAATCAGCCTTGTTATTGCCTTCTGCTAACGTATATCCACGGCCACGAGAAGCAGTCATTCGTAATGATAAAGATCCGCCTGCAGATACTGTTGCAATTTTTAAATCACGATTTAAAATTTCAACGTCACTGTCGTGTGTAATATCGCCTGCAGTAACTTCACCTTCACCACTGAAATTAATCTCTAATGTTTTTTCTTCATCAGAATAGATTTTTAAAGCTAAGTTTTTAATGTTTGTGATGATTGTCGTAACATCTTCTATTACATCTGGTACTGTTGAGAACTCATGTAAAACGCCTTCGATTTCGACTGTTTTTACAGCTGCTCCAGGTAGTGATGATAATAGAATGCGACGTAAGGAGTTCCCAAGTGTTGTCCCATAACCTCTTTCTAATGGTTCAACAACAAACTTACCGAACTTAGAATCTTCCGAAGTTTCTACTGTCTCAATTCTAGGTTTTTCGATTTCAATCATTGCTAGACTTCCTTCCTATAACGTCGAGTTATTATTGATGTACTAAACGATTATACGCGGCGACGTTTCGGTGGGCGACAACCATTGTGTGGAACTGGCGTAACGTCTTTGATTGCTGTGATGCTTAAACCAGCAGATTGTAAAGCACGAATTGCAGCTTCACGACCAGCACCTGGACCTTTAACTGTTACTTCAACAGTTTTTAAACCATGTTCCATCGCAGCTTTAGTTGCTGTTTCAGATGCCATTTGCGCAGCGAAAGGTGTAGATTTTTTAGAACCTTTGAACCCTAATGCCCCAGCAGATGACCATGATAATGCATTACCATATTCGTCTGTAATAGTGACGATTGTATTGTTGAATGTTGAACGGATGTGTGCAACACCAGCTTCGACATTCTTTTTCACTCTACGTTTACGAGATGTTTGTTGTTTACGAGCCATGATTAGCCTCCTTCACTTATTATTTTTTCTTGTTTGCTACTGTTTTAACTGGACCTTTACGCGTACGTGCGTTGTTTTTAGTCTTTTGTCCACGGACTGGTAATCCACGACGGTGGCGAATACCTCTGTAAGAAGCAATCTCCATTAAACGCTTAACGTTTAAGTTCGTTTCACGACGTAAGTCACCTTCGATTTTGTATCCATCAATGATTTCACGGATTTTGTTTAACTCATCTTCTGTTAAATCTTTTACACGTGCACTTTCATCGACTTGCGCTTCTTTAAGAATTTCAGCTGAACGCGTGTTCCCAATACCATAAATGTAAGTTAATGAAATAACAACGCGTTTGTCGCGTGGTACGTCTACACCTGCTATACGAGCCATATATTACACCTCCTGATTAAATATTATCCTTGCTTCTGTTTATGCTTAGGGTTTTCACAGATAACCATTACTTTCCCTTTTCTGCGAATAACTTTACATTTTTCACAAATCGGTTTAACCGATGGTCTTACTTTCATATCTTTTACCTCCTTGAATAAGATGGAGTTCTTATTTGAATCGATACGTGATTCTACCACGTGTTAAGTCATACGGAGACATTTCTACAGTTACTTTATCGCCAGGAAGAATTCTAATGTAGTTCATTCGAATTTTACCTGAAACATGAGCTAAAATCTCATGACCATTTTCGAGTTCTACTTTGAAAATCGCATTTGGTAAAGTATCTAATACTGTGCCTTCTAGTTCAATAACATCTTGTTTACTCAATTATTAATCCCCCTATTCTAGAAAAAATTTCACTTTAGGTGATAACCTCGCAAACACTAACGTCATGATGCGTGCGCAAAAGTTAAATGTGCGTTTAGATCCACCTAAAGTCAGGTGAATTAAATGTTTTTGAGAATATCAGCAACATCACTGAAAACTTCATCGATATCACGCGCTCCATCTACATTCACGAATACGCCTTGATCTTTATAAAAATCAATGAGTGGTTGTGTTTGCTTCACATTCACTTCTAAACGATTCGCCACTGTTTCAGGATTGTCATCATCTCGTTGATATAATTTCGCCCCATCCAAATCACAAACACCTTCAACTTTAGGTGGATTGAAAACGAGATGGTACGCTTTTCCACATGACGAACAAATACGGCGACCCGTTAGACGATTCATCAATTCCTCTTCAGGTACATCGATAAAAATCGTGCGATCAATACTCGTATTTAACTCTTTCATAATGTCGTTTAAAGCTTCAGCTTGTTCAATCGTTCTTGGGAAACCATCTAATAAGAATCCTTCTTTGGCATCACTCTGACTGAGACGTTCTTTAACAATGCCAATCGTTACTTCATTGGGTACTAAATCTCCATTGTCCATGTAAGATTTTGCTTTTAACCCCAATTCAGTTTCCTGTTTCATTGCAAGACGGAACATATCCCCAGTCGAGATATGAGGAATTTGAAATTCCTGAATGATTTTTTCTGCCTGAGTACCTTTGCCGGCACCAGGAAGTCCCATGATTATAATATTCATTTAAAAAGTTCCTCCTAGCCGCGTTTAGTAAAGCCGCGGTACGCCTTTTGATCCGCTGTACCCTGAAGTGACAAGAATATATTTAATACGACACCGACAACGATTAGCAAGCTCGTACCACCAATTTGTAATGATGGTGGAAGGTCTAATAATCCACCGAGGAAAATCGGTAAAATAGCAACGAATGCTAAGAATATTGAACCGACAAATACCAATCGATAAAGTACCGACGTAATATACGTTTGTGTCGACTTACCAGGACGAATACCCGGGATATAACTACCTTGGTTTCTTAAGTTATCTGCCATTTTTTCTGGATTCACTTGTACAAATGAATAGAAATAAGCAAACGCAATAATCAATACGACATAGAAGATTATTCCAATGCTGTCAGATGGATCTGCAAAACGAGAAATCGTCTGTGCAAATTCTGAATCCGGGAATAACAACGTCAATGTTTGCGGCATCATAAAGAATGCCATCGCAAAGATTACTGGGATAACCCCTGCAGGGTTAACTTTTAATGGAAGATACGTTGATTTAGGCGCAAGCCCTTTACCAACACTTTGACGCTTTGCATATTGTACAGGAATCTTTCTCACAGCTTGTAAGATAAAGATGACAAATGCTGTTAATAATAATACAAAGACGATAAGACCTAATAACTCAAGTACTGCCATCGTAATATCATCAGCACCTACGAAACGCTGTTGATAATATTGAAGCATTGCGTTAGGCATCATCGCTAAAATACCAGCAGCGATAATAATTGAAATACCATTTCCAACACCGTGTGTTGTAATCTGTTCACCTAACCACATTAAGAACGCTGTACCAGTTGTCAGTACAATCGCAATGATTAAATACGCAGCGATATTATTATCTTCAATCAGCATACCATCGAACATTTGGTTAAATGCGTATGACATACCGATCGACTGAATGAATGCTAAAACGATTGTGAAATAACGTGTAAATTGTGTTAATTTACGTCGACCCACTTCACCTTGTCTTGCCCATTCAGCAAATTTTGGTACGACATCAAGTTGTAATAACTGCACGACGATGCTCGCTGTGATGTAAGGCATAATACCCATGGCAAACACAGAGAAGTTCATCAGTGCACCACCACCGAATGTATTCATCAAATCAAGGACACCGCCTTGACCAGCACCCATATCAAATACTGATGGGTCTACCCCTGGAACAGGGATGAATGTACCAATTTTGAACACAATTAACATAGCAAGCGTAAAGAAAATCTTGTTGCGAATTTCTTGGATTCTAAAAAAGTTCAAAATCGTTCCGAACATGATTAGATCACCTCGTAATTTCCGCCCTGTTCCTCAATTGCCTTTGCAGCTGAAGTAGAAAATCTATGAGCTTTAATCGTTAACTTCTTCTCGAGTTTACCGTTACCTAACACTTTAATGCCAGATTTTTCTTTTTTAACAAGACCGTTCTCGATCATAAGAGCCGGAGTAACTTCTGTTCCTTCGACAAAGCGATTTAAGTCATCTAAACTAACAATTGCATATTCTTTACGGTTGATGTTGTTGAATCCACGTTTAGGAATTCTGCGGAATAATGGTAATTGACCACCTTCGAACACAGGACCTACGCCACCGCCTGAACGTGAATTTTGTCCGTCATGACCACGACCTGCTGTCTTACCATGACCAGATGACATACCACGCCCAACACGTTTACGATTCTTACGTGCACCTTCTACAGGCTTTAACTCATGTAATTTCATGTGAGCACCTCCTTGTACATAATATCATTTATGCTTCTTCTACAGAAAGCATATGTCCTACTTTATTCACTTGACCTCTTACTTGAGGTGTATCTTCAAAGACTTTCGTCTGATTTAACTTTGTGAATCCTAAAGATTCAACAGTTTTTCTTTGCGTTTCTGGTTTCCCAATTACACTTTTAATGAGGGTAACTTTAATTTGTGCCAACGGAATCCCTCCTCACTTTAATTAGTTTAATAACTCTTCAACTGTTTTTCCGCGAAGTTTAGCAACATCTTCAGCGTTTTTAAGTTCAGTTAATCCAGTCATTGTTGCACGAACTACGTTAATTGGTGTATTCGCACCTAATGATTTACTTAAGATATCTGTTACACCAGCAAGTTCAAGTACCGCACGAACTGGACCACCAGCGATAACCCCAGTACCTGGAGCAGCAGGCTTCATGAATACGCGGCCAGAACTGAATGTACCAATGATCTCATGTGGAATTGTACCATCAACTAGAGGTACTTCTACAAGATCTTTCTTCGCAGCTTCGATTGCTTTCTTAATCGCTTCAGGTACTTCTTGTGCTTTACCTGTACCGAATCCAACGCGACCTTTTCTATCCCCTACTACTACTAAAGCAGAGAAACGGAAACGACGACCACCTTTTACAACTTTTGCAATACGGTTAATCGTAACAACGCGTTCTTCAAATTCTTGTGGTTCTCTTTCTCTACGAGCCATGTTTTTACCTCCTTCGATTAAAATTCTAATCCGTTTTCACGTGCTGCATCAGCCAATGCTTTCACACGTCCATGATATAAATAGCCACCGCGGTCAAATACCACTGTGTCAACACCATTTTCTTTTGCACGTTTTGCAACGAGCTCACCAACAACTTTTGCTGCTTCAATATTTGATCCGAGTTCTAAAGTAAACGCTGGATCTTTAGTAGAGGCACTTGCTAAAGTTACTTGATCAACATCGTTAATCACTTGTGCGTAAATATGTTTGTTTGAACGATATACGTTTAAACGTGGTCTTTCTGCTGTACCAGACAATTTATTTCTAACTCGTCCGTGACGCTTACGACGCACTTTGTTTTTATCAATTTTAGCGATCATTCATGTCACTCCTCACTATTAATTATTTACCAGTTTTACCTTCTTTACGACGGATGTGTTCACCTTTGTAGCGAATACCTTTACCTTTGTAAGGCTCTGGTGGACGTACTTTGCGGATATTTGAAGCAAGTGCTCCAACTTCCTCTTTGTTGTTTCCTTCGATTTTGATCTGAGTGTTTTTCTCAACAGAGATTGTTAAGTTATCACCCGATACAAATTCAACTGGGTGTGAAAGACCAACGCTTAGCACAAGTTTGTTCCCTTGCATTTGTGCACGGTAACCAACACCGACTAGTTCTAATTCTTTCACGAATCCTTTAGAGACACCCTCAACCATGTTGTTTAATAACGCACGTGTCGTTCCATGGTGCATTCTGTGCTCTTTAGAATCACTTGGACGAACAACTTCTAATTGACCATCTTCTAAATTGTATGTCATTTCCTCGTGGAAAGTGTTTGAAAGTTCCCCTTTAGGACCTTTAACTGTAACGTGTGTACCGTCGATTGTAACTTCTACATCTTTAGGTACTTCGATTACTTTTTTACCAACACGACTCATTGCTTTGCACCTCCTTGATTTTTACCAGACGTAAGCGAGTACTTCGCCGCCGACATTTCTTTTACGTGCTTCTTTATCAGTAAGTACACCTTCAGATGTTGAAATCAATGCAACACCTAAACCGTTAAGTACTTTTGGTAGCTCTTCGCGCTTTGCATATACTCTTAAACCTGGTTTAGAGATACGTTTTAATCCTGTGATTACACGCTCTTCTTTAACACCATATTTTAAGAACACACGAATGATACCTTGTTTGTCATCTTCAATATATTCAACATTTTTGATAAAACCTTCAGCTTTTAGAATTTCTGCAATCTCTTTTTTAATGTTTGATGCAGGGATTTCTAAAACGTCGTGTTTTACAATGTTTGCATTTCTAATGCGAGTTAGCATATCCGCTATTGGGTCTGTCATTGTCATTATGAGTTGCCTCCTTTCGAATTATACGGCTTACCAGCTTGCCTTTTTAACACCAGGAATCTGGCCTTTATAAGCAAGTTCACGGAAACAGATACGGCAAAGTTTGAATTTACGAATTACTGAGTGTGGTCGACCACAACGCTCACAACGTGTATATTCTCTTACTTTGAATTTTTGTTCTTTCTTTTGCTTTGCGATCATTGATTTTTTAGCCACAATATCGCCTCCTTATTAATTACTTTTGAAACGGCATACCAAATTGAGTTAATAACTCACGCGCTTCTTCGTCTGTGTTTGCAGTCGTTACAATAACGATGTCCATACCGCGTACTTTTGATACTTTATCGTAATCAATTTCTGGGAAGATAATTTGCTCTTTAATACCTAACGTGTAGTTTCCACGACCATCAAATGCTTTTTTAGATACGCCTCTAAAGTCACGAACACGTGGAAGTGCAACTGCTACAAGCTTATCTAAGAACTCATACATTCTCTCACCGCGTAATGTTACTTTCGCTCCGATTGGCATTCCTTCACGTAAACGGAATGTTGCGATTGATTTTCTTGCTTTTGTGACAAGTGGTTTTTGACCAGTGATTGCTTGAAGTTCTTCAACAGCAGTATCTAATACCTTTGCGTTTTGAACTGCATCACCTACACCCATGTTCACAACGATCTTTTCAATTTTTGGTGCTTGCATTACTGATGAGTAATTAAATTTTTCAACTAGTGAATTTTTGATTGTTTCATCATATCTTTCTTTTAAACGAGCCATCTCGTGGACCTCCTCTCTGAACTATTACTTTCTATCGTTCGATGTCGGTAATTCTTTACCTGACTTAACTGCAACTCTTACTTTGCTTCCATCATCTTTTGTATCGAAACGCACACGTGTACGTTCACCACTCTCAGGGTCAACGTGCATAACATTCGATACATGGATCGGCGCTTCTGTTTCTAAGATTCCGCCCTCAGGATTCATCTGTGATGGTTTTTGGTGTTTTTTCATGATGTTAACGCCTTCTACGATCACGCGATCCTTTTTAGGGAAAGCTGTAAGTACAACGCCAGTTTTGCCTTTATCTTTACCGCTGATTACAACGACTTTATCTCCACTTCTTACATGCATATCGTCTGACCTCCTTTATTATAGTACTTCTGGTGCAAGTGACACGATCTTCATGAAGTTACCTTCACGTAGTTCACGTGCGACTGGACCAAAGATACGTGTACCTCTTGGACCTTTGTCATCACGGATAATGACACATGCATTTTCATCAAATTTTATATAAGAACCATCTTCACGGCGTACACCAGATTTAGTTCTAACGATAACAGCTTTAACGACTTCGCCTTTTTTAACAACGCCGCCTGGTGTTGCATGTTTTACAGATGCAACGATTACATCACCAATGTTCGCAGTTTTACGACCAGTTCCGCCAAGTACTTTAATTGCGAGCACTTCACGCGCACCAGAGTTGTCTGCTACTTTCAAACGTGATTCAGTTTGGATCATGTTGCAACCTCCTTTGTTCGATTAAATTAAATAATTACTGATTCTTCTACGATCTCTACTAAACGATAACGCTTAGTTGCAGAAAGTGGACGTGTAGCTTCAATTCTTACGATGTCGCCCATTTTCGCAGAGTTGTTTTCATCATGTGCTTTGTACTTTTTAGAATACTTAACACGTTTACCAATAATCGGGTGTTTTTTGTACGTTTCGATCAATACTGAGATTGTTTTGTCCATTTTGTCAGACACAACACGACCTTGGTACGTTTTTTGTTCTTTTTGAGTGTTTTCTTCCACAATGATTACCTCCCTTAATTATTGGTTATCTTTAGCTGCGTCAAGTTCACGCGCACGAATTGTCGTTTTCATGCGTGCAATTGTTTTTCTTACCTCTTTGATACGAGCAGTGTTCTCTAGCTGACCTGTAGCTAGTTGAAAGCGTAAGTTAAACAATTCTTCTTTTAATTCTTTGACATTTGTTTCGATTTCCGTTGTTGATAAATCGCGGATTTCATTAGCTTTCATTCGTATCACCACCTAATTCTTGACGTTTAACAATTTTAGTTTTAACAGGTAGTTTGTGACTCGCTAAACGGAGTGCTTCTCTCGCTACCTCTTCTTCTACACCTGCAACCTCGAACATAACGCGACCAGGTTTTACAACAGCTATCCATCCTTCGACAGCACCTTTACCTGAACCCATACGTACTTCAAGAGGTTTCTTCGTGTATGGTGTGTGTGGGAAAATGTTGATCCACACTTTACCGCCACGCTTCATGAAACGTGTCATCGCGATACGCGCTGACTCTATTTGTCTCGACGTAATTCTTGACGTCGTTGTCGCTTGTAATCCATATTCACCAAAGTTAACTTGGTTACCGCCTTTTGAACGTCCTTTAGTATCTGGACGGTGTTGACGACGATACTTTACTCTTTTTGGTAATAACATTTAATTGTCCTCCTTACTTGCTATTTTTCTTAACAGGAAGAACTTCTCCACGGTAGATCCATACTTTAACGCCTAACTTACCATAAGTAGTGTCTGCTTCTTCGTGAGCATAATCGATGTCAGCACGAAGTGTATGGAGTGGTACTGTACCTTCACTGTAACCTTCTGCACGTGCGATATCCGCACCGCCAAGACGACCTGAAACTTGTGTTTTAATACCTTTAGCGCCAGCTTTCATAGCACGTTGTAATGCTTGTTTTTGCGCTCTTCTGAACGACACGCGGTTTTCTAATTGACGCGCGATGTTTTCTGCGACTAATTTTGCATCCATATCAATTTTCTTCACTTCGATCACATTGATATGTACTTTTTTGTTTGTTAATTGAGTTAAAGCGTTGCGAAGTTTATCGATTTCGCTACCACCTTTACCAATTACCATGCCCGGTTTACCAGTATGAAGCGTAATGTTCACACGGTTTGCTGCACGTTCGATCTCAACTTTAGAAATCGCAGCATCTACTAAATTTTTCTCAATATATTCACGTACTTTTAAGTCTTCGTGTAAGAGTGTTGCAAATTCTTTGTCTGCATACCACTTTGCTTCCCAATCACGAATAACACCTGTACGGAAACCAATAGGATTAATCTTTTGACCCAAACTAATTCCCTCCTTAAATTATGCTTTGCTTGTTTTTTCTTCAGTGTCTGCTTCAGTTGCTGTTTCTTCTTCAACCTCTGCATCTGCAGGTTGGTTATTAGCTTCTTCTGTTTCTTCTACTGCTTCTTCTTCAGTCGTTTCAACAGGTGCCTCTGCTTCATCTTCTTCAACATAATCAAATTCTTCTAATACAACTGTGATATGAGATGTTCTCTTGTTGATTCTAGAAGCACTACCTTTTGCACGTGGACGGAAACGTTTCAACGTTGGTCCTTCATCTGCATATATTTCAGATACAAACAGGCTGTCAATGTCCATGTCATAGTTGTGCTCAGCATTTGCTACAGCTGATTTGATTAACTTCTCAACAACTGGAGACGTTCTTTTATTTGTCAGTTGCAAAATCGCTAATGCTTCTTGTACTTCTTTACCGCGAACTAGGTCTAAAACCATTCTTACTTTACGCGGTGCGATTCGAACTGTTCTCACTTTCGCTTTCGCTTGCATATGTCTCGTTCCTCCTCAATAAAAAATTATCTTATCTCTTCGTCTTTTTATCGTCGTCGCCGTGGCCTTTGAAAGTTCTTGTTGGTGCGAACTCTCCAAGTTTGTGACCCACCATGTCTTCTGTGATAAACACCGGTACGTGTTTACGTCCATCGTATACAGCGATTGTATGACCGATGAAGTTAGGGAAGATTGTTGAGCGACGTGACCAAGTTTTAATTACGCTTTTTTTGTTGCCTTCGTTCATGTTCTCAACTTTTTTCATAAGATGATCATCGACGAAAGGTCCTTTTTTAAGACTACGTGCCATTATGTGGCCTCCTTCTTAAGTAGTTCACGCAAGCTTAGCGCTTGCGCAACTTATTATTTCTTACGTTTTCTTACGATTAATTTGTTTGAACGGTTTTTACCTTTTCTTGTCTTCTTACCAAGAGTAGGTTTACCCCATGGTGACATTGGAGACGGACGACCGATTGGCGCACGACCTTCACCACCACCGTGTGGGTGATCGTTAGGGTTCATTACAGAACCACGAACTGTCGGACGCTTGCGCATCCATCTTGAACGACCGGCTTTACCGATGTTAACAAGTTCATGCTGCTCGTTACCAACTGCACCGATTGTTGCACGGCAAGTTGCAAGAATCATACGAACTTCACCAGAACCTAATCTGACAAGTACGTATTTACCTTCTTTACCAAGTACCTGTGCACTCGCTCCTGCCGAACGGACTAACTGTCCACCACGACCAGGTTTTAATTCGATGTTGTGTACGACTGTACCAACTGGGATATCAGATAAAGGTAACGCGTTACCTAATTTAATGTCTGCATCCGTTCCACTCATCACTTCAGTTCCTACAGTAATTCCTTTAGGTGCGATGATGTATCTTTTCTCTCCATCCGCATAATGTAACAATGCAATGTTTGCTGAACGGTTTGGATCGTACTCGATTGTTGCAACTGTCGCTGGTACGTTATCTTTATTTCTCTTGAAGTCGATCACGCGGTATTGACGTTTGTGTCCTCCGCCGTGATGACGCACTGTGATTTTACCTTGATTGTTTCTCCCCGCTCTTTTCGGTAGCGGTTGTAATAATGACTTTTCAGGCGTTGTCGAAGTGATTTCGGCAAAGTCCAAGCTTGTCATATTACGACGAGCATTCGTGGTTGGCTTATATTTTTTCAATGCCATCTGCTCATTACCTCCTTAATGGTATCAATTGTTTATAGTAAGTCGATTGTACCTTCTGATAGTGTCACAATCGCTTTTCTTCTTCTGTTTGTATAACCGACATAACGACCCATGCGTTTTTTCTTCGGCTTAACGTTCATAATGTTTACTTTTTCAACTGTTACATCGAAGATCTCTTCGATTGCGTGTTTCACTTGAGTTTTGTTCGCACGAACATCAACATCAAATGTATACTTGTCTAATTCCATTGCCGCTGCTGATGATTCCGTAATCACTGGGCGTTTAATAATATCGCGTGCTTCCATTAGAGAAGTACCTCCTCTGCTTTAGAAATTGCACCTTCAGTAAAGATGACACGATTAGCAGAAAGAATATCTAGAACATTTAACTGTTCCGGTGTTAACACAGTAACACCTGTAATATTTCTTGAAGATAATTCAATGTTTACATCCTCATTTTCTAAAACAAGTAAGACTTTCTTGTTTGCATCAAGGTTGTTAAACACGCTGATCATATCTTTTGTTTTTGGTGCATCAAGCGTAAAGTTTTCAAGTGCTACGAATGCATCTTCTTGTACTTTCGCTGAGATTGCTGAACGAAGTGCTAAACGGCGCATCTTCTTCGGCATTTTATATCCGTACTTTCTTGGCGTTGGACCGAACACAACACCACCGCTGCGCATATTCGGTGCAGTTAATGTACCTTGACGTGCTCTACCAGTACCTTTTTGTCTGAATGGCTTTCTACCACCGCCACGTACTTCACCACGGTTTTTCACTTTGTGTGTACCACTGCGTAATGATGCACGCTGTAGGTTTACCGCTTCAAACAATACATGTTGATTTGGTTCAATTCCAAAAATTTCTTCATTCAATTCAATTGTATTTACTTTTTTACCTTCTCTAGATAAAACATCAATGTTTGACATAATTATCCTCCCTTCCTCAAAGACTCAATTATTGTTCTTTTCTTTTCGTTGCTGATTGAATTTTCACAAAACCTTTTCTAGGTCCTGGAACGTTACCTTTAATAAGGACAACGCCGTTTTCTACGTCTACTTTAACAACTTCTAAATTCTGTAAAGTTACTTGCTCTCCACCCATACGGCCCGGCATCGCTTTACCTTTTTGAATTTTAGCTGGGTCTGCAGCCATACCGATTGATCCTGTGCTTCTGTGGAAGCGAGAACCGTGACTCATTGGTCCACGTGCATGGTTGTGACGCTTAATGTTACCTTGGAAACCTTTACCTTTAGAAACACCCGTAACATCAACAACGTCGCCTGCAGCAAATGTATCTACAGGGACTTCTTGACCTAATTCAAGACCATCTAAATCGATGTCTGTGAATTCACGTACGAAGCGCTTAGGCGTTGCACCCGATTTTTTCGCGTGCCCCTGTTCTGCTCTGTTTGCATACTTGTTACTTCTCGCGCTTGCTAAATAGTCTCTTTTGTCTCCGTAACCGATTTGCAATGCGTTGTAACCGTCTGTTTCTTCAGTTTTCTTTTGCATTACTACGTTACCGCTAACTTCTACTACTGTTACTGGTATTAACTCACCGTTCTCACCGAACACTTGAGTCATACCGATTTTTTTACCTAAGATTCCTTTGGTCATCGAAAGTCCACCTCCTGATTATAATTTAATTTCGATGTCTACACCTGATGGTAAGTTTAAGCCCATTAGAGCATCCACTGTTTTCGGTGTAGGGTTTAAAATGTCGATTAGACGTTTGTGCGTACGCTGTTCGAATTGCTCACGAGAATACTTGTAGATGTGGTACGAACGTAAGATTGTGTAGATTGTTTTTTCAGTTGGTAATGGAATTGGTCCGCTTACCTCTGCACCTGAACGTTTCGCAGTCTCTACAATCTTCTCTGCTGATTGATCCAACACTCTGTGATCATACGCTTTTAAACGAATACGAATTTTTTGCTTTGCCATTATTTAACCTCCTTTATAGTCGTCATCATTTGTTGATAGACTTCTCCACGAAAATTTTCTGCTACCACTTCGCCATGGCAACTCGGCCGTGTGTATCAGTAACCTCTCGCTTCATCGATTAGTAACCTTATATCCATAAGGTTTTGGGTAAAAAGGACACATTGGTCCCTACTTAAAGTCCAACGTTAAATATATTACACGAAAAAGGTGAATAAATCAACTGTTTATAGAAGATTTTTTCACCTTTTTAAAAATATGTTTTTATATGAAATTTTTGTTTTGCATATTATATAGTAGAAACTATCATTCTAGGAAGATAAAGTATAGTACAAATATGACGAAAAGTCCATACATGACGGGGTGTATCTCTTTTCTACGACCCGCCATTATCATCGCGATCGGATAGAAAATAAATCCTGTCGCGATACCTGTTGCAATACTATATGAAAGCGGCATAACAAATATCGTAATGAATGCCGGCAATGCGATTTCAAATTCTGTCCATCTGATCTTCGCTAAGTTCGAAGCCATGAGTGCACCGACGATGATCAGTGCTGGCGCAGTAACTTCTGGTGTAAACATAACGATCAGCGGCGAGATAAAGATCGCGAGTAAGAATAACACACCGGTGACGACCGCAGCAAAACCAGTTCTTGCACCCGCTGCAACACCCGCTGTTGACTCAACGTAACTCGTTACTGTCGACGTACCGAAGATTGAACCAGTGACCGTCGCTGTCGCATCTGCTAACAGAGCTTTTTGCGCACCTGGTAGTTTGTTGTCTTTGATTAATCCCGCTTGTGAAGCAACCCCGACTAATGTACCTGCTGTATCGAAGAAGTCAACGAACAAGAATGTTAACACGACGATTAAGAACTGCACCGTAAAGAGTTGTGCTGGTTCAGCAAACGCTTCAAACGCTGCACCGAACGTTGGCGCAATACTTGGCACTGAACTAAAGATTGCGGTTGGCGTCGGCACTAAACCAAAAATTAAACCAATCACTGCCGTCGTAATCATACCGAAGAATACGGCACCTTTCACTTTGCGAGACATTAAGATGACTGTGATGACGAGACCCACTACAGAGAGTAACACTGTTGAACTTTTTATATCACCCAGTGCGACGAGCGTTGCATCATCCGCAACAATGAGACCCGCACCTTGTAAACCGACAAATGTAATGAAGAATCCGATACCGGCGCTGACAGCCATTTTTAACTCCATCGGTATCGAGTTGATTATGTATTCTCTAAGCCCGGCAACAGTCAGTAACATGAAGATAATTCCCGAGAATAGTACGCCGGTTAATGCTGTTTGCCACGGAATGCCCATCGTGAGCACGACAGTGAATGCGAAGAATGCGTTCAGCCCCATACCTGGTGCCAGTGCAATCGGGAACTTCGCATAGAGACCCATGATTAAACATCCGACAAACGCTGCAACTGCTGTAGCGACAAACACCGCATTCATGTCCATGCGCATCGCGTCCGGAATACCATCCACCCCTTGCAACGATAAAACTGATGGGTTTACGGCAAGTATGTATGCCATCGAAAGGAACGTTGTGACCCCACCGATAATCTCACGGCGGTAATTCGTTCCTAACGCCTCAAAATTAAAATACTTCTTCATTGTACGCCTCTTTTCTTATAACTCGATTGATTTTTTATCCGAATGATTGACGGATCGTCACTGCCGAGAAACTTAACGAGTAGGCTGCGAGTTACTGGCAACCACAACTCGATGCACTTACCTAAAAATAAAATGATGAACAACGTACCGATAAACACCGGACCACCAAGCAAGAAACCTGATGTTGCAGCGAACAACTCCATCAAGTTGCGCGACGTTGAAATCTTCAGATTGAACTTGTCTGCGATTAACAGCATCAGGCTATCTCGTGGCCCTGCACCGAGGTTTGGAGAGATATATGTCGCAATACCGTAAGATAAAACGATCACACCAAGCACATAAAATACGCTATGTAACAACCAACCTTCGACGTCGGGTAGAATAAATAAGAAAACATCAATAAATATCCCGACCGTAAATAAGTTGACGTACACGCCAAGTTGCGGCCACTTTCTCGTTCCAATTGCAGTCGATACAACGATGATAATACCGACGATGATTGCCCAAGATCCTACCGTTAAACCAAACGTTGTATACAGTCCGTAATGTAAAACATCCCACGAGCCAAGTCCCCACAATTGTCCTTTTATCGTCAAACCGACACCGAGCGCCAATACGACTAAACCATAAAAGAAATACAGCCACTTCTTAACTAACTTAACTTGCACAACGATTCTCCTCACACCCGAACTATGTTTCAATAATATACATTAAAGTTCGTGTTTTCAAGTGTTATTTTGGTTTGCTATCCATTCGTTCAAAATTCACTAACAAATGAATTAATTTACCAATCCCTATTATGATATGATACATGTATGAAAGAGGTGTTCTCAATGAATTTGAACGATCAATTACTTGAACTGAAATCTACATATATCCGATTACAAGGTGATATTGAAAAACTCGGCAGTACGGGTAACGATGTTTCACACCTTGAAAAACAATTAGAGTCAATAGAAAACGAAATTAAAGAAACGCGCAAAGCTATGCGCGCGGCCGATAAATAGGAGATACGTTATGAAACAATTGAATCAAAAACTACTACTTATAATGATCATTCAATTCCTCATCTATTTCGGGTTCAGTATGGTTATCCCAGTCGTACCGGAACTAGTTACAGAATTAGGTGTCTCAACAGTCCACGTCGGCTGGTTGCTCGCAACGTATTCAATCGCGGGCTTTATCGTCGCGCCATTGTTTGGTCGTCTGAGCGATAAGTATGGGCGCCGTCCTATTTTGCTCGGTGGACTTATTGTGTTTGCCCTGAGCTTCCTATTCTTCGGTCTATACATCGATAACTTAGTCATCATGTATATCGCAAGAGTATTCGGCGGTATCGCCAGTGGTGCGCTATACACGGCAACAACAAGCATGGTTGCAGATATTTCAAGTCGTGAAGAACGCACAAGATATATGGGATTAATCGGCATGTCAATCGGACTTGGCTTTATCTTCGGTCCAGGTGTCGGAGGTATCCTCGGTGATATCAACTTAAGTTTCGCATTTTACATGACTGCGGCAGTACTGGCTGGAGCATTCGTCTTTGCACTGATAAAAATCGAAGAGACATATAAGCCGTCGACAGAAAATCCTGTTTCTCAGTTGCGTATCGTTCCGAGTGAATACTTTTTAAAGCCCGTCGGAATTTTGTTGATTACGACTTTCGTAATCATGTTTACGATGAGCGGTATGGAAAGCACATTCCAATTGTTAACGATTGAATTAATTTCAATCACACCAACTCAAATGGGCATCTTGTTCCTAATCGGTGGTCTGTTAAACGCGGCCGTTCAAGGCGGATACATTCGAACACTGAAGCCGCATCAAGAATATCCAGTCATGATCGCAGGGCAGATGATGACCATCATTGCGTTTATCATGTTGCCATTTGTGCCAAACTTGTGGTTCGCCGGCATTGCGTTGATTTTACTCATGCTAGGTAATGCACTCGCGCGTACACTGTTAACCTCGCTGATCACACGAGAAGCAGAAGATCATGAGATGGGACGCATGACATCGACAACATACGCTTTGGACAGTCTCGGCCGTATACTCGGACCACTAACGTTTAACCTACTGTTCGTCGTTTACTTAGGTCTGCCATTCTGGTTAGGTGCCTTGATTACGATATTATCGACGTTCTTTATCTATCAATACTTTAGAAAACGAGGAGCTATTGCATGATATATCTCACGCTGTTGTTCATGATTGTATATGGCGCACTCGCTATATTTAATATTGGGGTTGTTTCGGGGCAGGTTGGTGGAGTTGAGCGGGTTGTGCGGTTCGTGCGCCTGGCTGTCGGATTGTTGTTTGTCGTTTTTTCAGTTGTCGTGGCGATGCCACTTGAGTCAGTGAATCAGTTCCTTCTCGTGTTGATGGCAGTGACTGTCGTTGGTTCAGGCGAAATCGGCAAATTTAAGATTGCGGCTGGTGACCGGGACCGCGTGTTCCTAGTTCATGCGTTTACTGCAATGTTGATGGTTGGTTTTGCAGTGTTGATTTTTGTGTTGTAGTTTGATGGTGTGGACGCTTAAACATGACTGGTTTTTATCAGGTTGAAATTCATTTGAGTGACTTATACAGAGAGGTTCGAGCGAGGTGTTGTGAATGAGGCGTGTAATATTAGTTCTACTAATTCTCTTACAACTCATTTTTTTCTTAGATTTTATACTGAACAGAGAAGTCATCTTCATTAACGTATACATGTGGCTTGGCATCAGTATGATCACATCATTTGTCGGCTATCGCTCTGCACATAGCGAACCCAACCTAGACGAGAGCATGCTCACGCACAAGATCATCTCCTACACACTGATGTTGCTAAGCCTGATCTCAATCGGTTGTGTCATCTATATCTTTTTGTTTAAGAGTTATATTATTTGATCGGGTTTATAGGGTTTTTGAAGGGGTGAGGTGGCTGATGTGCTGCTTCACCTTATTTTTTTGGTCGAACAGCTGGAAAACTTTAATCGTGCTTA
>DYYI01000075.1:0-4622 GCA_020741755.1 Aliicoccus persicus
GCATTCCAATGTGACTCGCTCACTGACTCGCAGATTGATTTGCGTTCCAATGAAGCTTACTCACTGACACGCAGATTGATTTGCGTTCCAATGAGGCTTGCTCACTGACGCGCAGATTGATTTGCGTTCCAATGTGACTCGCTCACTGACACGCAGATTGATTTGCGTTCCAATGAAGCTTGCTCACTGACACGCAGATTGATTTGCGTTCC
Source organism: Aliicoccus persicus (assembly GCA_020741755.1). GTDB lineage: Bacteria > Bacillota > Bacilli > Staphylococcales > Salinicoccaceae > Aliicoccus > Aliicoccus persicus_A. The sequence continues at coordinate 213 of DYYI01000075.1, forward strand.
AATGAGGCTTGCTCACTGACGCGCAAACGGATTTGCATTCCAATGAAACTTACTCACAGTCACGAAAATCGATTTAAACACGTTTACGAGCGGAAAATCACGAACTAACAGCCTCTACCTACTTCTTCCCCGCTGCCGAAATCTTAACGAGTTGTGCTTGCTTCACAAATCCGATTGTTGGCTTGCCCTTTTGGAAGACGTATGTCGGAAAGTCTTCGTCTGAGCGATTGATTTCTGTATTGTGCTGGTCAAAGTGCTTGATCACTTGTGTCACCTTATCTAAAATATCTGTCATCCAGTCGATCTCTGCCTGTGTTAACGTACCCACTTCCAAAACTGGGTTTTTACGCTCCTTCACTGGGAACGAAATACTGCGGATAAACGCCATCTCTGACATGCTTAATTCGTCACGTGTTTTAAAATGGACGACTGCGCGTGCTGGCACTTTTTTCTCACCATCATTCAATGCATCAAATGATTTTTTGAAATCAAATAACTCTACATCATTCTTGTTGTGTCGCACCAAGTATGTCGATTTGTCCATCTGCACGAAAAATGTTGTGCCAAATTTCACATTGCCATTGTCGACTAACTCACGGTAGAGCTGTATCGTTGGTAAAAATATTTGGTAGTTTAATTTCGATGCGATATTCTCAACTTTTTGACCGCCGCGTTTTTTCGTCAACGTCAATTCGATGCCATTTGCTGCGACTATTAATTGTCCTGAACGGTCAAACAAGCTATTCAAAGCTTCGTCCTGAGGAAATGCTTCTGAGAATTCTGCGGCAACATGCCCTTCTCTGACAAGTTCTTTCACCAATTCATCTAATGTAATTGAATCTGGGACGTCGATATAAACGATTGATAAATCGCCGGTTTTTATCTTCACTTTTAAATTCATGATTCTGACTCCTCTAATGCTAATATATTTTCTAACATTTCCAGCCGCATCAACACGAGTTCTTCACGCTCGTACAGTGAATGGACTTTGATATCTTTCAGCTGTACCGGATTTACTGGTGCTGGACGGATGATAAACTGCACGAATGTCACAGCAAAGTCTTCCTTCACATTTGTCGCTTGATACGGTATGTAAAAATCGGAAAAGTTAGTGTTATAAAATGCCTCGCGCTGAGGCATCGGCTTGTTAGTATTATCATACCAATTCTCATCGTAATGTGTCCAAAATCGCTCCATATATTCACTTAACATTGCATCATCTTTAATACAAGACATATCAGTCGACGCACATGTAAAGTCTGAAATTGGTAACGAGTAAACATGGGCGAATTCATGTATTAATGTTCGATACAGCTGTGAGCGATTATTTGTATCACGTATATCGACTGCGAGGAGCGTATCGGTCGGACTGATTGAAACGTAGGCCACTCGGCTCCCTTCCCCATCTGAAAATAGGCGGAACCGATCTACAGCACCATCATAAGCTGCAGGTACGATTGCATCATACATTTCCCAAATCGATAAAAATCTTTCTTCATCACCAAATGGCAAGTCATTGTGATGTACGGCATCAACGGGTTGGCCGTCTACAATATCGTATGTAATAAAGTTCGTATTCGTACGATTTTCATGAAATACATAGGGATCTGCAAGCAAGTTGATATGGTCTTCAATTTCATCAATTAAATCATCTCCATATTGCGCACATGTTTCTACAGTGTCGCAGTTCGGATGGTCGATTGATTGGTTCCAATTCACATGCGTCGGATACTCCCCGCGTTCACTAAAATAATTGAGCAATGCCATCGTCGACAGAAATAAGATAAGTACGAGAACACCTGTGATGAACAGTCGTGGTACGACATAAATCGATTTGATTTTATTGATTATAATCTCTGTTTGAGACAGCGGCTCTACCACAGTCTCACCGATGTAACCACTCGATTCAAGCACATCTCTAATATCTTGTTCTGCTAATTCATATGACCCTTCAGTTAATTCAATCACTTCGCGCGACTGTGTTTCACTAACTTCAAATTCTCCACGAGTGAAGACGATACTCGGAATACCGCTGTTCTGTGCTTTTGCTAAAATTTGTTTTACACTCATTTCATCGATATCTGTCGATACAATAACACATGAATATCCTCTAATATTTTTCCGAAGCCTATTGAGTGAATAGGCATTGCTACCGGGATTCATGACATACGCATCCATTTCACCGTAATCCATTGAAACCGATGATGCATCCATATAGTTGACACCCAATGTGTCGAGTCGCTGTTTAATTCGACGTGTCAAAGCTTGTTCATTTGATGAAAATTGTGTCACATAATCTATTTTTGCATTTGAATATGTGCCTAAAATTTTTGCAATTGTATAGCCACCATCGATTGTTTTACGCTGCGACTTATAAATGCCGCCCACGACAAGTATGCGCATGTCTTTCACCCCTTTCTTTCATTCTATTGTATAGGATATATTCAGATGTTTGAATTTTTTAAAATAATCCAACACTTCTAAAGCACGTCGGTATTGATTTTCACACACTCTAGTATCAATATGTGTGTGCATCGTATCACCTGTACGGAATGAAACCATCGTGCCATTTTCCGTCTGGATAAACTTCATAACATGTCTGAGGTTGAGCCAAATGGCATTGTTATACTTACATGAATGAAGGGGAAACATAACAAAATCGTGTGTATCATCAATGATGATAGGCACGAGTCTTTTAATGTTATGTGCGCGTTTAACATTGAGTTTTCTCGACGCAATGGAAGCACCGAAACACTCAATTAAAACGTGATCGATGTGATGTTCAGCAGCAGTTTTCATCGGTAACGTTCGACCTTTTGCAAACACGACATGACAGAGAAACTCAGGGTGAGAAATGGGCTCGATATAGAGCACGTTGTGATTGAGCACAGCCTTCGTCAATGGGTTTACCTCACAAAGTATAAGTGCTTCTATTATATAATAAAGTAAAGTTATTTAACAATATGTGTTTTATAATTTAACATTTGTTAACATAAGTTAGTATTATTACCTGATTTGATTAGTTATCCGTCTGAATATTGTCCTCACGTATTTTATCATTTGCTTATCCGGAAATGATAGCGTCGACGAGAAGGACAACGTAATGGTGATGAGTGATCGTGTGATGCAGTATGAACGCATGGTGTACAGTTGGATTCATAAGCTTGGAATAAGCGTAGACATGGATGATTTTGCACAGATTGGAAGGCTCGCTGTTTATGAAGGACTAAAGAAGAGCGATGTAGATGATAAACTCGTCGAAGCGAGTTTAATTTATGGTTTGATTCGCAATCGTCTCATTGATGAAATCAGGCGTCGCGGAAAGTTAAAGCTTGAAGTAACTGGTGACGAATCGATGCTAGATGTTGTCGATGATACGAGCAATGACGTCTCTTTGTGGCTACACGATGCCAAATTGATTTTGAACGATGTAGAATACCGATGTGTTCAGATGATGCTGCGCGGCTACACACAACAAGAAATTGGGCAGCGGATTGGCAAAAGTCGTTCGACGGTGAAGTTTTATCAGCAAAATATTCGTAAGAAATTGAGTCATCTGAGATAACGTGTTTACCCTCAACAGTGGAAAATGTAATCGTTTTGTAGTATAATACCTACATTGTGAAGACATTGGGGGTTATAACGTGGCTGAAGAGGAACTGGAGATTCTTGTAAAAGTTGGAGATATTGTAAAATTTAGAGACATGATCGGAAAAGTCGAAAAAGTGAATGATAACTCAGTTATTGTGGACTTAACGATCAATGAACATTTCGACGAACGTGAAATGTTTGAAAAAACAGTAGTAAACCACAAAAATTATGAAATCATAGAAGATTAATTGAATAGCAACTCAAACATGATATAAAAATCACACTTGACTCCTCGGAGTGGAATCTTGTGTGATTTTTTTGTATAGGATTATCTTATAAAAAATGCTCCTCCATCACAGGAGAAGCATTTTTAAATTTCAATTACTCTAAAGTCATCTCGACAGTCATCAATTCACCATTACGATAAAATTCGACTTCCATCGTGTCGCCGACTGATTTTTCATAGTACAAGTACTGACGTAATTCCATCAGAGACTCTACTGGTTCACCATCAAGCGCAACGATAACATCGTAACCTGCAAGTCCTGCTTGATCGGCTGGTGAGCCTGGTTCAACTTGCGATACAATGACACCGCTATATACATCTTCTGGTAAGTTCAGTTCATTAACGAGTGTCATTTGTGGATACTGTCTAACGTCTTGCATGTAAACGCCCATGTATGGACGGATGACTTCACCGTGTTCTTCAAGCTGCTCCGCGATTTTCTCTACTTCATTTGAAGGAATTGCAAAGCCCATCCCTTCAACGTTCGGAATGCTGATTTTCATCGAGTTAATTCCGATGAGTTCTCCATTTTC
>DYYI01000076.1:0-15854 GCA_020741755.1 Aliicoccus persicus
TTCAATGATTGTCATGTCATACGTTTGATAGTCATACTCTTCCGCCCAACTTTGAATTGCGTTATAACTAAAACCTTCATCAAAATCAAATGACTGAATAATCGGAGTGACAAACAGATAAAATACGTATGCAAATAATAAAAATATTAACTTACGAATCATCCTTCATCACTCCTCAATAATTTTTATTGTGTTCATTATACAATATGTGTTTTCACATTTTAAAACTTATGACTTTAAATGTTGCTCCAGAGCTTTCTCTAACGCATAGACAACATGTTCGAATGTGAGTCCACCTTGTAAATACAGTCTGTACGGTGCTCTGATCGGACCATCAGCACTCAACTCTAACGATCCACCTTGTACAAACGTACCCGCAGCCATGATGACCGGTGATGTGTATCCAGGAATAGAATCTGGAATTGGCGCAAACAATGAATTGACTGGTGACGCCTTTTGAATCGATTGTGCGAAGTCAATCATCTCTTCACTGCTATTGAACATAATCGATTGAATAAGATCTGTTCTTGGTTCATTAAATTTTGGATCAGATGTCACATTTACTTTTTCTAACACATGACTTGTCAGTACAGCGCCATTCAATGCTTCTATCACTACGTGTGGTGCTAAAAAGAAACCTTGATACATCGCATGTAGCTCTCCAAGTGAGGCCCCCATTTCTTTACCGATGCCTGGCACGGTTAAGCGATAGCTCACTTTTTCAATAAGGTCATCTTTTCCAACGATATAGCCACCCATTTTCGCAAGACCACCGCCTGGGTTTTTTATTAAGCTGCCAGCAATGATATCTGCACCTGCTTCTAATGGTTCTTCTTTTTCTACAAATTCTCCATAACAGTTATCGACGAATATGATGATTTCTGGGTAGACCTTTTTAATTTCAGCAATCACTGCTCTAATCTCTTCGATCATGACAGACTTTCTACTCGAGTAGCCACGAGAACGTTGAATGGCAATCATTTTCGTGTTTTCATTAATGCTGTTAAGAATCGCTTCCGAATCGAATGTATTATCTTTTAGTGGAACGACATTCATATTTACACCGTTATACTTTAATGTGCCAAAATCATTCTCTGAGTCACCAATGACTTTTTCCAATGTGTCATAAGGTTCTCCTGTAATATATAACAGTTCGTCACCGCTCTCGAGTAACGTGAGCAATACTAAGCTGATTGCATGGGTCCCAGATACGATTTGTGTTCTCACAATCGCATCTTCACCTTTAAATACTTCAGCATATATCGCTTCGAGCTTATCGCGACCGAGGTCATCATAACCGTATCCAGATGTTCCATTTAAATCCGTATCGGTCACACCGTGGTTAACAAATGCATCCAGCACTTTGTTGAAGTTAAACTGGCCAATTTGTTTATTGGCATACATAATATCTTTAATTTCAAGCTTTGATTCTTCGATGAGTTTTGTCCAAGTATTCATTTATGTCACCTATTTAATATACGTTTAATCCAATTACCGTGAGGCTCATAGCCTTTAATATGATAATTTCCATCATCATCTAATTCTTGTTCCATCACAACTGTATGTCTCTTAAGACGATAAAGATGATCTTGTTCTTGAACATTTAAGACGAGCTCATATGGTTTCATCTGTTTAATCATCAATGATAGCAAAGACCCTCTTACATCGTTACCAGACATATTTTTATGAACATACATATGCGGATAGTCCGGGATAAAATGATGTGTATCATCAATATCTGTCTTGTTAAATAAAACAATCTGTGGGATATCCTGCATATCCAGCTGCTTAAGTAGTGCTTCTACCGTTTCAAAGTGATGATAACTATTTGGTGCACTGTTATCGACAACATGGATTAGAAACTCACTGTCTTTTGCTTCTTCTAAGGTCGATTTAAAGCTCTCGACGAGCGTCGTCGGTAAATTTTGAATAAATCCTACCGTATCACTTATAATCGCTTGAAATCCATTCGGAAACACGAGCTGTTGTGTCTTCGGGTCAAGAGTTGCAAACAGCTCATCTTTTTCATATGTCTCGCCCTTTGCAAGCAGATTAAATAACGTTGATTTACCCGCATTCGTATAGCCGACGAGTGACAGTTTAACAACGTCATTAATCGTTCTTCTTTCGCGATATCGCTCACGATGATTTTCAATCACTTTGAGCTGCGCTCTAATTTCTTTAATTCTCGTATTGATGTGACGACGGTCGGTTTCAAGTTTCGTTTCACCTGGGCCTCTCGTACCAATTCCGGCACCGAGTCGTGACAGGTTGATCCCCTGCCCTTTTAATCTCGGTACTAAGTATTCGAGTTGTGCAAGTTCTACTTGTAATTGTCCGACTTTAGATTGTGCACGCTGTGAGAAAATATCTAAAATCACTTGTGTTCGGTCAATGACTTTCACATCAAAGCGATTCTCAATGTTTCTATTCTGACTTGCAGATATTTCATCGTTTACAATGACATAATCTATCGAAGACTCATCTTCATTCTCTTCATCAAAATATAGCTCCGCGACTTCATCTAGAAATCCCGTACCGACATATGATTTTGCATTGATTTCATGCATATTTTGAACATGAACGCCTATTACATCAATGTTAATTGACGCTGCAAGCTGCACCAATTCATCCACTTGATCATCTACATGTTCACTTTTTCGCACATTTGCAGAGATAATAATTCCCTTAAAGTTTTCTTCTTTATTAATATTCCATTACTCCCTTTTAAAATGATGCATGATAATACTACCAGCTATTGCAACATTTAAACTTTCTATGTTTGGTGCCATATCAATCTTCAGTCGGTTTTCAACAAACGATAAAAGATCATCGGACACACCACTGCCTTCATTCCCTAAGACAACTGCCACAGAATCTTCATTAGTTTTTACTGAATCTATAGATGTAGCATCTTGTAAGGCTGTGACATAAACACGTCCTTCAAATGATTTTACCATATCGAGTAGATTTGCAGTTTCTACATTGACGTGAAATAGCGCACCTTGTGTGCTTCTCAGTACTTTATCGCTGAATACATCTACTGAATTTTCTGAGACATATATCGTATCAAAACTAAATGCAGCAGCTGAGCGAATCAATGTACCCATATTACCGGGGTCTTGAATATTTTCAAGCATTAGCACGCGCTCGTTCTTACTTTCTTTTGGCACATACTGAATAACCGCCATGATACCAGGCGGTGTTTCAAGTGAAGATAATGTTTCCATTACAGCATCTGAAACGGTGATGGTTTGAGATGGGTATGTCGTCTTACCTGTGTAGTTTTCAGCAATAATGACGGTTTCTATTGTTTGATGGCAAGAAAGGGCCTCATCAATAAGATGTTGGCCCTCGATTAAAAATTGTCCGGTGTTAACACGGAATTTTTTTTGTTTTAGTTTACGTAACGTTTTGATTTTTTGATTATCTTTTGAACGTATGATTTCTTGCATAAACTATCTCCCGATAATTTCATCAACGACATCATCAGATAGACTCTTCACAACTTCAGTGACTAATTCAACCACTTTGTTGTAGTCTTGACGATGCATGATTGACACGTTTGAGTGGATGTAACGTGTTGGCACACCGATATTGATTGAAGGCACACCATCGTTTGCAACGTGGAATGAACCTGCATCCGTACCGCCGCCACTAAGCGCTGTTAATTGAACATCTATGTTTTTCTCAGCGGCTACTTTTTGGAAATGTCTTCTGAAACCAACGTGTGCAATGACTGATGAATCCATTAAGAATACCAATGGACCGTCTCCCATTTTGCCAACGCCATCTGCTTCACTCATACCAGGTGAATCATAAGCGAGTCCAACATCAATTGAAATTGCTAAATCTGGTTTTACTTTATGTGCTGCTACTTTGGCACCACGTAATCCAACTTCTTCTTGAACTGTTGCACCACTGACAACGTTAACGTTCACATCTTCACCATCTAATTTTTGTAACACTTCAATTGCTGCTGCACAACCGAAACGGTTATCCCAAGCTTTAGCAAGTAAGAAGTCTTTGTTTGTCATTTCCATGAAATCACAATGCGGTGTAATCATATCGCCGACTTTAACGCCTGCTTCTTCCGCTTCTTCTTTACTCGCAACACCGATATCTAAAAACATATTTTTAATATCTACAGGTTTTTTACGATCTTCAGGTGACAGAATGTGCGGTGGTTTAGAACCAATGACACCGTGGAGTACACCTTTGTCAGTCGTTAAATTCATGCGCTGAGATAACATGACTTGGCCCCACCAACCGCCAACTGGATTGAATTTAATGTAACCTTTGTCATCAATTCTCGTCACCATGAAGCCGACTTCGTCCATATGACCACCGATTAGTACTGTACGCTCACCATTTTTAGCTTTCTTCTTACCAAAAATACCACCGAGATTATCGAATACTAACTCATCACTGACTGGTGTTAAATATTCTCTCATCACGTCTTTAACAGCAGTCTCAAAACCAGCGATACCGTTAACATCTGTAATTTCTTTTAATAGTTGAAGTTGCTTATCCATATGTATTGCCTCCTAAAAGATTATCTTCCATTACTATAGCATAATTATTTCCATAACCGAAATATTTATACACACAATTTTATGCTTTTTTATCTTTAATGTATGGATGAACATAAATAAAACCACCTGTCCATTCTATCATTTACGGATTGAATGAATTGGTGGTTTTTATTTAGTAAGACTGAATTCAAAAGTTAAATTATTTCGCTAATGCGTCTTTAGCTTTTGTTGCTAATTCAGCAAATGCATCTGGGTTAGAGATTGCAATTTCTGAAAGCATTTTACGGTTCATATCGATACCAGCAACTTTAAGACCATTCATTAAACGGTTGTAGCTGATGTCGTTTTGACGCGCTGCCGCATTAATACGCGTGATCCATAAACGTCTGAAGTCACGTTTCTTTTGACGACGGTCACGGTAAGCGTACTGACCTGATTTAGTTACAGCTTGTTTCGCTGTTCTATATAATTTCGATTTCGCTCCGAAATAACCTTTTGCTTGTTTTAATACTTTTTTACGTCTCTTACGAGAAGTCATACCATTTTTTACACGTACCATTTGTATTTCCTCCTAATTTACGATTATTTAGCCGCTCTAGCCAATAGTTGTGTTAAACGTCTTGCATCACCTTTAGCTACTAAAGTTGCTTTACGTAAATGACGTTTTTGTTTCGTTGATTTGTTAGCGAATAAGTGCGAAGTAAATGCACGGTTTCTTTTAAACTTTCCAGTTGCAGTTCTTTTTACACGTTTTGCATAACCTTTATGCGTTTTCATCTTTGGCATATTAAAATCTCCTCAAAATTATTTTTCTTTTGGTGGTGCGACGACCATAAACATTGAACGGCCTTCCATTTTTGGATACTGTTCAACGACTGCTTCTGCTTCTTCTTTAAGTGCATCCGCAAACTTGATTAATACATCGCGACCGATTTCTTTGTGCGTAATCGCACGGCCTTTAAAACGAATCGATACTTTAACTTTATCTTCTTTAGATAAAAACTTAATTGCATTTTTCTTTTTCGTATTAAAGTCATGTTCTTCAATCGTTGGTGACAAACGAATTTCTTTCACACTGATTGTCTTTTGTTTCTTGCGTGCTTCTTTGTCTTTCTTCTGTTGTTCGTATTTGAACTTACCGTAGTCCATAATTCTTGCGACAGGTGGTTTGGCTTTTGGTGCGACAAGCACGACATCTAAATTAACACGTTCAGCAAGTTCTATTGCTTCTGCTTTCGTTTTAATTCCAAGTTGGTCACCGTTTTGCCCAATTAATCGAAGTTCTTTAGAACGAATCTGATCATTAATAAACGTCTGATCTTTTGCTATTGTTGACACCTCCATAAATTTAAACGAACAAAAAGAGCGGGTTGCATATGCAACCCGCCCCAAAGTTACCTAAACTCTTGTTAGGTGTTATAGGATAACCCACTCGCTCATTAAGGCTCGTAGGTGAGAAGGGTTGCTTCTTCTTGTCCGTTCATTCAACTCTTATAATACTACACGTTTAGAGTACGAAAGTCAACTATTTTTTTAGTCTGATTTCGTCCACGATGTTCCAGATGAAATCTTCACGCTCAACTGTCTCTTGTTTTTCCTGACCATACTGTCGAACATTCACAGTTTGATTATCAATTTCCTTATCACCGATGACGACTTGATATGGCACTTTTCTCATCTGTGCTTCACGAATTTTGTACCCCATCTTTTCGTTCCGATCATCAATACTTACACGTACACCATGAGATCGTAATTCATCTCTTAATGTTCTCGCATATTCATAATGTAAATCTAAGTTTACTGGAATGATTTCAACTTGTTGCGGTGCCAACCATAATGGAAACGCACCTTTGTATTCTTCCGTTAAGTATGCGACAAAACGCTCCATCGTTGAAACGACACCTCTATGAATCACAACAGGACGATGATATTTACCATCTTGTCCAACGTATGTTAAATCAAAGCGCTCAGGTAATAAGAAGTCGAGCTGTACAGTTGAGAGTGTCTCTTCATTACCTAAAGCTGTTTTCACTTGGACATCGAGTTTTGGTCCATAGAATGCCGCTTCATCCAAAGCTTCGACATAGTCCAGTCCCATTTCATCAACGGCTTCTTTTAACATCGATTCTGCATTGTTCCACATGTCATCGTCATCGAAATACTTTTCTTTGTTGTCCGGATCGCGATAACTCAGTCTAAATGAGTAGTTTTCAAACTGGAAATCTTTGTACACATCGATGATGAGTTCAACGACACGTTTAAATTCATCTTTAATTTGATCCGGTCTAACAAATACATGCGCATCGTTTAGTGTCATTCCGCGTACACGTTGAAGTCCACTCACCGCTCCACTTGCTTCATAGCGGTGCATTAAACCAAGCTCTGCAATACGTACTGGCAATTCACGATACGAATGTGGCTTCTGTTTATAGACCATCATATGATGCGGACAGTTCATAGGGCGTAAGACGAGTTCTTCATTTCCGATTTCCATCGGTGGGAACATATCTTCTTGATAATGCGCCCAGTGACCGCTTTTTTTGTATAGATCAACATTCGCCATAATCGGTGTATAGACATGCTCGTAGCCAAGTGAAACTTCCTTATCTACGATGTAGCGTTCTATTTCACGACGGATTGTTGCACCATTTGGTAACCATAATGGTAAACCAGCACCGACGATTTGTGACGTTGCGAATAACTCCATGTCTTTACCAATTTTTCTATGATCACGTGCTTTACGCTCTTCACGTAAATTCATATAGGCTTTTAGATCTTTTTTATCGAAAAACGCTGTACCGTATATACGCTGTAACATTTTGTTGTTTGAGTCTCCGCGCCAGTAAGCACCAGCCGTAGATAACAATTTGAACACTTTTATTTTAGATGTTGATGGCACGTGTACCCCACGACAAAGGTCAGTGAATTCACCCTGCTCATAAACAGTGAGTGTATCACCGTCTGGAATATCATTGATCAGTTCTTGTTTATATTCATCATTTTTGAACAGTTCACGCGCTTCATCTTTAGACATTTCGTAACGTTTAATTGCAACATTCTCGTCAACGATACGCTGCATCTCTTTTTCGATCTTAGGTAAATCATCTTCAGAGATATTCTCTTCCATATCAAAGTCATAGTAGAAACCTTCTTCAATGACTGGTCCTACACCGAACTTAACATCACCGTAGAGGCGTCTTAATGCTTGTGCCATTAAGTGTGCACTCGAATGGCGTAAAATATGAAGACCAAGGTCATCTTTGTTTGTAATAAGTTCAACAGATGCATCCGCTTCTATCGGACGCGTGAGATCATAAAGTTCACCATCAAGTTTTGCTGCTAATGCAGCTTTCTTCAACCCTGGACTAATTGAAAATGCGATATCTTCTGCCGTAACACCTGAATCAAACGTCTTAACGTTCCCATCTGGAAACGTAATATTAATTTCAGCCATGTCTTTATCCTCCTTATATCTATAAATAGTAAATAAAAAACTCGTCTCCTATAAAAAGGGACGAGTTTCTCGTGGTACCACCCAACTTCGCACATGATTGTGCCTATTGAATCTACAATAACGGGTAGACCGGTCGGGATTAACCAACGTATATCGAGGGAGTAACTCCAGCATTACTCTGTGCAATCCCACCAACATGCACTCTCTAAAAAAGTAATCACTACAATCGTATCCTCTTATTTACTATTCATTAAATTAACATCATTATAAGCGTTATTTCATTTAATGTAAACAATGAATCATTTAGCGGTTACGATAATTGTCACCTGTTAATTGGATTTCATCGCAGAGTGCACGTAAGCGCTCCAATATGCGTTTAGATTTCGTTTCCTCTAAACCATTGGCAACCGTCTTACTGTAGTTTGCTTCCAACTTATCCATCGAAAAGTTCGATGTGATGAACGTTGGTAAATGTTCCACCATGCGATAATGGAGTACATTTGAAATCACTTCATCACGCACCCACGGTGTGACATCTTCAGCACCGAGATCATCCAAAATTAACACCTCTGCTCGCTTTACAGTATCGAGCAGTTGCTGCGTCGTCCCATCGTTAAATCCACCTTTTAATCGACTGATAAATTCAGGAACATAAATTAGCACTGAGGATATGCTGTGTTTAGACAATTCATTTGCCAGTGCACCTGTAAAATAGCTTTTACCTACACCGAATCTGCCGTGAATATACAAGCCCTTTTGGTGCTTGTTTTCAATAATATCAATCGCTTTTTTCATCAGCTTTTGATGTACTTCTTTTCTGTTCGTACCTGTATGATGATGGATGGACTCAAACGTCGCTTCTTTAATGTCAGAAGAAATAAACTGTGCATCGATAAGCGCCTTGCGTCTGTTATACTCATCCTCTTTTTTCTTTGACTCACATGGTACATAAATCAAATGAATACGGTTATTTCGAACATCGACTTTTGGTGTGTAGCCCTTCGGATTGTTTCTACATGTTGCCACCGATTCACATGGTTCTGTTTCATCATGTGCCTGAACATATTCATCGACGACAAGCAGATCGTTTTCAATCATCTGCTGCGTAATATCTTCATTGTCTTTCACTAATTTTTTTGTCTTTGGGTGAGCAAGTACACGTTCAAGCACTTCTCTATACTTATCTTCTGTCTCTTGGTTGATCGTAAGATAGTTATTGATTCTCTCCACACTCTTACTCTCCTTTCTTAAAGTAGCGCATTAATTCATCAAACTCATCGTCCACGACATCGTCCGTCGTTTTCGACTCCTCTTGTTTGTCATCATTTGGTTCATCCATCCAATCCGGTCGTACTTCACCCGGACGGTCTTTTTTAGAGTAGACTTTTGATGATTTAGATTTCTCATGATTTGATTTAAAACTTTGAATTTCTTTTAACGCATCCTGTGCATCAGTGACACCAGATTCATACCACTTATTCGCAATTGTCATGACATAATTATATGGCAGTTTACCGTCTAATTGCTGATATACATACTCTAGTAAGACGTTGATGGCTCCATATGTAAATGAAAAACTCGTCAACAGTTCAGTGATAATTTTCAAATCTTCATCATGGGGTGCGCGTTGCCGCACCGTTGCAATACGGTCTAGTGGGTTAATCGTCTCAAGCTTATCGAAATAACTATCTCCAGTAACCGACTGGGACTTATTACTTGCGCCTTTATTTTTATGTTCTCGTTATAAAATTTCCGAGCATTCTGCTTTAGTTTTCTCTTATCGATACCAAACTGCGGACTCGTACTCTCCATCAATATCAATTTGATATCATACGCATTTAAGTTAAACAATATTGCGAGTTCTGCAATTAATAGTCGTGTCTTTTTATCGAAAAATTGACGGTCGATTTGTGTTCCTTTTAAATGCGTAAACAACACTTCGAAATCAAATGATTCCGGATCAATATTTACACCTGTACTCACCTGTTGGCGCCGTTGGTTCGGCATACTCACTTGGACACTTTCTAACTCTTTAGTATCGAACACTTCATCAAAGGTTTTAGAAATATCTACGATATCTAGAGGACGATCTGGGTAACTAAATCGTTCAAGGCGCTGCTTATAAGCATCGTTACCAATTTTTCGATGTAAGTAAAAACTTAAAATAGTTTCGTTGAAAAAGTCAGCAGCAGAAAGTGGTACCTGTAATTCATAAATCAAAAGATCATCATGCTCTTTTTTAGATTGATACGTTTTGATTAACCCGACCGCTTCAAGTTTCTCAATTGAACTTTGTAACATGCTCAGTGTCGTGCCGAGTCCATCGAGCAACGTGTGATGTAAATTAATCGTGAGTTTCGCATCATCATTTTTCAAATGATGAAAGTATAGATAAACCATCGATGACTCAAGACCGATAATCGGTAAGTACAAATGATTTAATCGCTCGATATCATTGTTAGACAGCATCGATGGATGATAGATCATAAATTCAGTATTTGGTTTAATTCGTTCATTATAATTCATCGCAATCACTATTTCTTCGTAAGATTTACAAGTATATCTTTTAACTGGTCAATATCTTTGAATTCTTTATAAACAGAAGCAAAACGGACATATGCCACTTGATCGAGTTCAATCAGTTCTTTCATCACGTGCTCTCCGATTTCATTAGAAGTCACTTCAGTTTGGTTTAAATTTCTAAGTTGTGAAATTACACGCTCGACGAGTTGCTCGAGTTCTGCATATGCAACTGGGCGTTTTTCACATGCTCGAATTAAACCATCGAGCACTTTCTCTCTATTAAATACTTCTCTCGTACCATCCTTTTTTACGACGACTAAAGGCGATAACTCAATGCGTTCAAATGTTGTAAATCGCGAATGGCACGATTCACATTCACGCCGTCTACGAATTGACTCTAAATCCTCTGCATGTCTAGAATCAATAACCTTTGAATTTTGATGTGCACAATTCGGACATTTCATTTGAATTTACCCCCTTCATAATAAGTATAACTATAACATAAAATTAGATTTCTTTAATCTATAAAATGATAGATTAAATATCGTTCTTAAAGATGAAATTTTTATAATTATGCACAAACGTGTTGAAAATATTATTTCGTAATGATAAAATGAAATCGATTTCAAATTTTAGAATAGGAGCTGATTGAATGTACCGTTCACCAAAGAAATTTTTCTTGGTGTTGATGACTTCCCTTATAGCCACAAGCGCACTTTCCCCGATGATTCAAGCACAAGACGATCGTTACTCCCCGGATTATAGCGAAGGAAACAATGAAGCGACAGCCGATGAAGGCATGGTCGTATCTGCCCACCCTATAGCATCAGAAGTTGGTTTAGAAGTATTAGAAAATGGTGGTAATGCGATCGATGCTGCCATCGCAATGCAGTTTGCATTAACAGTAGTCGAGCCGATGATGTCAGGTATCGGTGGTGGTGGATTCATGATGGTTTATGATGCAGAAACAGGTGAAACAACGATCATAAACTCACGTGAACGTGCCCCTGAAGGTGCTACACCAGATATGTTCTTAGATGATGATGGAGAACCAATCGATTTCCAAGAACGTGTGATGAGTGGTACGTCAGTCGGTGTACCTGGTACACTACGCGGTCTTGAGACTGCACATGAAATGTGGGGTACTGTTGACTTTACAGAACTGATGGAACCTTCTATTTACTTAGCAGAAAATGGATTCCCAATAGATGATGTTTTATCTAACTCAATTGAGTCAAACTCAGAAAAATTATTAAATTCACCAGCAAGCGAAGCAGTATACTTTGTCGATGGTGAACCATTAGCTGAAGGTGATTTACTCGTCCAAACAGATTTAGCCGCAACCCTTCAAACCGTAAGTGACGAAGGTGTAGATGCGTACTTTAACGGCGAGATTGCTGAAGCAATTGCAGCGACAGTACAAGAATTTGGTGGATCAATGACGGCTGAAGACTTAGCGAACTATGAAGTCACTGTCGATGAGCCTGTTTGGGGTCAATATAAAGGCTACGAGATTGCAAGTATGCCCCCACCATCATCAGGTGGTATCTTCTTACTACAAATGTTAGAGATGATGGAACACTTTGAACTAGAATCATATGACTTTGATTCAGTAGAGAAGTATCACATCATGTCAGAAGTCATGCACCTTGCTTATGCAGACAGAGGCATGTATGCTGGTGACCCAGAATTCGTAGAAGTACCAATTGAAGGACTTCTTAATTCAACATACATTGAAGAACGCGCTGCAGAAATTGATTTAGAATCTATGAATGAAGAACCAGAAGCAGGAGACCCTACAGCATTCGAAGAAGATGTTGCATTAAACTATGATCTATTCGCTAAAGTCGATGATAAGGATTATGGTGAAACTACACACTTTACGGTTGCTGACGCTGAAGGTAACGTTGTGAGTTACACGACAACAATCGAGCAAGCATTCGGTTCTGGTATCATGGTCGATGGTCACGGTATTATACTCAATAACGAGTTAACAGACTTTGATGCAGAGCCAGGCGGAGCAAATGAAGTTCAACCGAATAAGCGTCCATTAAGTAGTATGACGCCAACGATTGTATTCTTAGATGGCGAACCAGTATTAACAGTCGGTTCACCAGGTGGTCCAACGATTATTACATCAGTATTCCAGACAATCCTGAACGTATTTGAATACGACATGGCACTGCGTGATGCAATTGAAGCACCGAGAATTTACACAAATAACGTTGACTCATATCGATTTGAAGAAGGCATTGCAGAAGATGTACTCGAAGGTTTACGCGACCTTGGTCACGGTTTTGAAGACCCAGTAGTTATCGGTAACGTCAATAGTATTCTCATCGATCCAGAAACAGGCGAATTTTACGGTGTGTCAGATACAAGCCGTAACGGTGCTGCATTCGGAGTTGGGTTAACTGACGATGATGGCACTGCAGAGGACGAAGCAGAAGAAGTTGCAGATGAAGAAGAAGTTGATGACGCTGAAGATGAAGATGAAGAAGTAGATGAAGATGCTGAAGATGAGGAGTAATTAGTCTCCCCTTCGATAAAGAAAACAGGTGTTGGAAATATGACCTGCATCCCCTTAAGTTTACAGATGAAATAAAAAATCTGTAAACTTAAGGGGATTTCTTATGGCTCGACATAGAAGTTTTGAAGAAAAGAAATACATCGTTGACTATTACCTGAATCATGGCGACATAGAAGGAACTGCTGAAAAATTTGATATAGGTACTACAACACTTCAAGATTGGGTAAAGAAATATTTTAATTATGGCGAAGCATCATTAGTCGTTAGATCACAGCACACGAGCTACTCTTCTGATTTTAAACAAATGGTTGCCCATGAGTATTTGCAGGGAGATGATAGTTACCAAACACTCGCTTTAAAGTATAATATTCCGGCAGGTACAACAGTCAGAAAGTGGGTTCTGCAGTATACTGAAGGTAAGAAAACTAAGTCTACCTTTGGAGGCTCACACACTATGACAAAATCTAGAAAAACTACGTATGAAGAACGGTTAAAAATAGCAGAATATGAAGAGAGTCATGATATTACGATACGTGAACTTTCAGAGCTTTTTGAAGTCTCATATCAGCAAGCATATAGCTATGTGAAAAAGTACCAAACGTCTGGTGCCTATGGTCTAGAAGATAAGCGCGGTAAACGTAAACCTAAGAGCGACTGGACCGAGATTGATCAATTAAAAAGAGAATTGGAAATTGAACGTCGTAAACGTCGGAAAGTCGAGGTTGAAAATGCCTTTTTAAAAAAGTTGGAAGAACTCGAGAGGAGACGCAAGTAAGCCGAGTTCGAGGACGACGTATTCATGAAGCGATTACAGAATTACACAGAGCAGGCTACTCCATCTCAGAACTGTGTGCCGTGGCTAATATCACGCGTCAAGCATATTACCAATACCTAAAAAGAAAGAAGCCATCGTATGAAATAGAGAACGAAAAGATTGCCGCAACTCTCGCAACATTATATGTAAAATATAATGGTGTACCAGGTTATCGTACGATGCGCCACTTAGTGAGTCGTCAACTCAACACATCGTATGGCAAAGGCCGTATTTTAAGAATCATGCGCATCATGGGCATTGAATCTGTGACCCGAAAAAAGAGGGTATCACGTACAATGAAGTCCGGCCTGTGTATTGCGGATAATAGTCTGGGCAGACAATTCATATCGGAATTTAAGAATGAGAAGTGGTTAACAGATGTGACCGAATATAAATTGAAGAATGGTCGTCGTGTATTCATGTGTGCCATTATGGACCTGTTTGATAACAGTATTGTGGCCCATCGATTTAGTTACACGAACAACAACAAACTTGTATTTGAAACATTAGAAGCTGCGCTCGCAAGTAATCCTGGTGCATCACCAATGATTCATAGTGATCGTGGATTTCAATTCACATCATATGGTTTTAGAAAGATTTTAAAGGCCCATGGCATGACACAGAGTATGTCTCGCGTCGGTAAGTGTATTGATAATGGTCCGATGGAATCATTCTTTGGTAAGCTTAAGGCAGAACGATATCATCTCGTGAGAAAGCAGAGTGGATATCAGACATATGAACTGCTTGTACAAGATTTAAACGCATACATTCAGTTTTATAATCATGAACGTCCACAAGATGTGTTATCAGGGTTAACACCATATGAATTGAGAAGGATTGCGGCATAAAAAAACTGAGATTCGAATACTTCGAATCTCAGGTAAAATTTACTTTATTCCACTGTAAACTTTAACGATAGCAGGTCAAGATATCGTAAACCGCGCTTTTTATGTTTCACTTTTATTTTTATCCTGCGCATCCTGATTTGTAGTGCACCAGTGGTGGAATGATATCTATTCGAAGATAAATTATGTAGCTTGAGTGATTTCTATAAAATATCAGCAACTTTTTGATGAAATGAGTGATATAAATATAAGTCTTTCCTTATTTACTTTAATGTTTCACATTCACTTGTTATTACGGTAAATTTACTCATTAACATGTTTAGAAGAGATATAGATAATTAAGAATATCTTAAGTATAATAAAAGTAATAAATAAATTATACAGTTAAAAAATAATGTAATAAGCTAAATTTACAATAGAATAAAAATAACAATTCTAAAAGAACCATGAAATAATTATTTTAAAGATAGTGAATAATAAAGAAAGTAAGTATCAAGTATGTAAAAGTTAAAAACTTGTATCACACTTTGAGTTGGAGGTGAATGGCTGTGGAAACAGCTATTTTTTTATATTCTGCTGGTAAACAAAAAGAAGTGTTTGCATATGAATTTAAGAAAAAGAAAAAGTATCCTAAAGGTTCTTTTATTTGCCCTGAGTGTGGCGAGGATGTTTCATTATATTTCAGTAATAAACAAAAGAACTACTTTGCGCATTATATGAGAGTGGGAAGTGAAAAAGAATGTGAGTTAAGGGTCGATGGAAACTCGAACTTGACAATATATCAACGTCTAAGTACTCCTTTATATCTCAAAAAATCTAAATTAAATGGTTATGAACTAAATCTTGCTTTAAAGGCTTTAAATCAAGAGTTATTAATAGAAGCCGAGAGAGAGAATGCTTATTTAGAAGTGATTTTTGGCGAAAGTAAGAAAAGAATAAATATTGATCGCTTCAACTTTTCAGGGGAAGAATTAAACTTATTCAAGATTGATCAATACCCAAAATTTAATAAGCAATTTGTTATTGAGTATGTAAATTTACCTGCATCTATCGATAAATGGTCAAACTTTATTAATCCAGTACTTGAATCTGGAATCTTATTTTCTTTAAATTCAAATATAGGTAAAAGTATACGACACGGCGATACTATTTA
>DYYI01000077.1:0-14912 GCA_020741755.1 Aliicoccus persicus
CATTGGAACGCAAATCAATCTGCGTGTCAGTGAGATCTGCTCATTGGAACGCAATTCAATCTGCGTGTCAATGAAGTCTGCTCATTGGAACGCAATTCAATCTGCGTGTCTATGAAGTCTGCTCATTGGAACGCAAATCAACCTGCGTGTCTATGAAGTCTGCTCATTGGAACGCAAACTAATCTGCGTGTCTATGAAGTCTGCTCATTGGAACGCAAACTAATCTGCGTGTCAGTGAACGGGGCTCATTGGAACGCAAACTAATCTGCGTGTCAATGAAGTCTGCTCATTGACACGCAAACCCATATTAAACCTGACAAACAGTACCGCTCTACATCAAACCCACAAAATCCTATGCTTCCAACCTAGACAGCACAACATCACCCAGTCCTTTTGCACAGATCAACAGTGCATCTTCATTAATCTCAAATTTCGGATGGTGATTCGGATATGGATCTTCCATACCGACTGGTCGTGCACCAACATTTATAAATGTTCCTGGTGTCTTCAATAAATAATAAGAGAAATCTTCAGATCCACTGATTGGCTCTGCATCGGCGACTTCTGTCAAATAATCTCCGACACTACCTTCTAAAATACGCTTCACTTCTGCTGTTTCTTCCGGATGGTTATAAAGCACTGGATAGTCATAAACATAATCAAGCGTACAAGTTACATCGAATGATTCTTCAATCCCGCGACACATCGCTTCCATGCGCTCGCGAATTGCCTCTTTATTTTCTTCTTGTAGATAGCGCGCTGTACCGCGCAAGTGTACTTTATCTTGTATGACATTGTAACCACCTGGCGCATCAAATGCTGTCACCGAAACAACCGCCGAATCCATCGGACTCATGTTACGTGATACAATCGTCTGTACTTGCGTGACAAAATACGATCCCGCCATCAGCGCATCACGCGTCGTGTCTGGCATCGCACCATGTCCACCTTTACCTTGAATCGTCAAATCAAAGTTTGAACGCCCACACATCGCATTGCCTGAAACAATTTGGATAACACCCGTGTCAAACATCGGGAAGATGTGCATGCCGTATACTTCGTCCAAATCGTCTAGAATGCCCGACTCTACAATCGATTTCGCTCCACCTGGTGGCACTTCTTCTGCATGTTGATGAATTAATTTAATCGTCCCGCTCCACTCGTCTTTTAACTCAATCAATGCTTCACCGAGCGTTAACAAGTACGCTGTGTGCACATCGTGGCCACACGCATGCATGACGCCTTCATTTTTCGATTTAAATTCAACATCAGCCTCTTCCACAATTGGCAGTGCATCAAAATCCGCGCGCAGTCCAATCGTTTTCCCTTCGCCATTCCCTTTAATTTCTACGATGATGCCGTATCCATTTCCGACATTCGTTGTTACTTTCACATCTTTATCCTGATAAAAATCGGCGATGAGCTGAGCCGTATTCTCCTCTTCAAATGATAGCTCAGGATTTTCGTGTAAGTGACGACGAATTTCAATCATGCGTTGTTCTTTATCTTCAAGCAATTGAAACAATTTTTCTTTAACAGACATTGTTATAACCTCACTTTTTTAAATTATTGTTACTATATGTATTCCTATTTTCTCATATTTTCAAACTGTAAGCTGAGTTTTAACAAATAAAGGACGGCACAATCGCCATCCTCATCATCTATTAAGTGCCGCAATATGTCATATGTCCCATCTCAACGTGACGCTCTGGACGCGTCATGAAATACTCATCATGGTCTGGATTAAACGGATCACGCAGAGCAGCCAATAATTCATTATATAAATCATAGTCGTCGTGCTTCCATGCATTGAATAGTGCCTCTTCAACGATATGATTTCTCGGAATCACATACGGATTCGCAGCACGCATTAGATCTTGTGCATTTTTCTCATTTGAAACACGAGATTTGTACGCTTCAATCCAACTTTCATCAAGTCCACCAAGTTCATCCAACTTACCTTCAGTCAGCGCTGTAAACGTTGACGTATAATCCATCTCCGCTTCAATCATCATTCCTAACATATCGATAATGAGCTCTTTATCGTGTTCATCGACTGAAGAAAGACCTAACTTCTGCCCCATCAACTCAAACCAATACGCATTGTACAGATGGGCATATTCAGCAAGAATTTCTTCAAGTCGACCTGTCACGACTTCTTCATCCAACCCTGTTTCCACCGTAATCAACTCGATAAAAGTTTCCGCAAAACGCGTTAAATTCCATTGCATAATACTCGGCTGGTTCCCAAATTGATAGCGACCATTCGTATCAATCGAGCTAAATACTGTCTCCGGATGATACGTATCTAAAAAAGCACACGGACCATAATCAATCGTCTCACCCGCAATCTGTACGTTATCCGAGTTCATGACACCGTGGATAAAGCCCACCGCTTGCCACTTCGCAACGAGAGATGCTTGACGATCGACAACGGCTGATATGAAGTCAAAATATTTTTCGGGACCATCTTCTATTTCCGGATAATGTCGATTAATTGTGTAATCTGCAAACTTCTTCAAGTTGCCTTCACCACTTCGCACCGCATATTCAAAAGAGCCGATGCGAATGTGACTGGATGCAACACGCGTTAAGACACCCGCTGGTTTTATCTCTTCACGAATGATTTTCGAAGGCGTTTCAACAATCGCTAAACTACGCGTCGTTGGAATATTTAAATGATGCATCGCTTCAGATATTAAAAATTCACGCAGTGCTGCATCAAGTGGCAGCTTACCATCACCAACTTTAGAAAACGCAGTGCGACCAGAACCTTTTAATTGAATGTCAAAGCGTTCCTCGTCGACAACATGCTCACCGAGTAACATTGCACGCCCATCACCGAGCATCGTGAATGTGCCAAATTGATGACCCGCATAAGGCAGCGCAACCATCGCCGCACCATCGACAATCGTATTACCGACAAGAACCTCTGGGTTTTTATCTTGGATATTTAGTTGGGATGCGAGTGCGTCATTGAACATGACAAGTTTCGGATCCTTAGTTGGCACGACTTTTTCTTTAGAATAAAAATCGTCACCGAGTGATAATATCGTGTTATTAAAATTGAACATTTATTTCACCTCAAAAAAAGAATGATGACCATTTAGATAGTCATCATTCATGTTTACATTATATTAAGTCTAGCATTATTTTCTTCTGAAGAATAATAAGAACGCTCCAAGCCCAGCAAGTACGAGCGCAATTGCACCGTATCCGACATAAGCAAGACCCGTTGCAGGTAATAAGTTGTTGTCATCATCACCTTGAATTGTACCTTCGACCGCTTCTTCAGTATCATCTTCTTCTACTTCTTCATCTGAGCCAGCGTCACCGTCTGTATCTGTACCTTCGTCAGTATCTGTGTCGGTATCTGAGTCTGCATCAGCATCGGCATCGGCATCGGCATCTGCATCAGAGTCTGCGTCGGCATCAGCATCTGCATCGGCATCTGCATCTGCATCAGCGTCGGCATCAGCGTCTGCGTCGGCATCAGCGTCTGCATCGGCGTCTGCATCAGCGTCTGACTCATCACCGATTACGCCACCTGTTTCATCTTCTGTACCATCCGCATCGGAATCGGCATCTGCGTCGGCATCAGCATCTGCATCAGCGTCTGCGTCGGCATCAGCATCTGCATCGGCATCTGCATCTGCATCAGCGTCGGCATCAGCGTCTGCGTCGGCATCTGCATCAGCGTCGGCATCAGCATCGGCGTCGGCATCGGGATCTGCATCAGCGTCTGCATCTGCTTCTAAATCTTCATCGATAACTTCATCAGTACCGTCATCGACTCCACCAGTACCGTCATCGTTGTCAGTCTCTTCTTGACTGCCATCATCGATTACGCCGCCTGTTTCGTCCTCTTCTTCAACACCACCAGTACCATCATCTACACCAGTCTCGTCTTGACCGCCGTCTTCAACGCCGCCAGTACCATCGTCAACGCCGTCTTCTACGTCACCAGTGCCATCATCTACACCAGTTTCGTCTTGACCACCATCTTCTTCAGCTAATGGATCTTCAGTGAATAAGTGAGTGAATACGACATAGTTTGTATCTCCAACAGAAAAGCTGTATGCACCGATACCCACTTCTGTGTTTTCTGGGTCCATTATTTCGTTATAGTGTGTTTGACTCTCTTCCCAGAAGCCCATTGCACGATCTTCTAGTCCTGCTAATTCAAACACTTCAACTGCTTCATGTCCTGAAACGTAAGCAATGTTCTCTGCTAAGTTCGTATACGGGTTTACTTCTCCAGTGAAGTATTGAATTTGTTCATTCACTGACCCGTATCCTGGTTTGTTGTGGTCGAAATAGTTATTTACTGCCATATCGACTGACTTCATGTAAGCCACTTTAGAAAGTTCAAGATTAAGTGAAACAGGAGATAATCCTTCTGCTGCTCTTAATTCATTAATTATATTAAGTTGATTACTTTGGAAATTTATTGTTGTATTTAAACGTTCTTGTGTAACGCCAAACTCAGTCACTGTATTGAGGTTGATATCTACATGTGCATCTGTTCCGTGTTGTGCAACTTCACGACTTGAATCAAAACGTAAATCCGTCTCATCCGGAGCGTTCGGTGTTCCCTCTACTTCTTCAGGCGCATCATCCGCACCAGTATCGTCATTATTTTCTACATCATCAACTTGCTCGTCATTGTTCTCTACATCTTGTCCATCTTCTTGTGCATTGACATCACCAACAAACATTGAGGCAACGAGTGTTCCACTCAATATTGAAAGCAATGAAGCTCTTTTAAGGTTCATAAATAATTCTCCCTTGGTTATATTAATCGTTAAATTTTAGTATTGAGTAAATGAACTGACTTCTTCTCTATATTCATACAATTCAGAGACTGTCACGAATTCAAATTGGTCTTTATCCAAATTGTTCATCAAGTTTACTACAGCTTGCGGCGTTGCGTCCACTATATCATGCATTAGGATCACCGAGCCATCGCCTACATTCGTCATCACATTGTTGTAAATCAGGTTCGTATTGCGAGACTGCCAATCGAGTGTATCGATATTCCAAAGTACTTCCTGAATGCCTGCAGTGTCTCTTACAAACTGGTTCGTATCACCATAAGGTGGTCGGAACAGCATCGCCCAAGTGCCTGTCGCATCTTGAATCAATTCTTGTGTATAGCCAATTTGATACTGCAAGTTTTCTTCACTTAACGTTGTCAACTGTGGGTGATTATACGAATGGTTCGCAATTTCATGGCCGTCATCGACAATACGCTTAGCAATTTCAGGATATGCTTCTACCATTGATCCCAATACGAAAAATGTCGCTTTCACATCATGCTCTGCTAACGTATCAAGAATGTGTTCCGTCGTACCTGGCACGGGACCATCATCAAATGTTAATGCGACGAGCTGTTTATCTGTGTCTAAATCTTCTCTCACCTGATAAAAAGCATCGTAATCACTAGGCGTAAATGAGCCAGCAAACGCACCTTCCAGCTTCCATTCATCCGCAACGTCACCTAAAATCTCATAACACTTTTCAGTCATCAAGTGTGAAACATTGGCATAATCCACCAGTACTTTTGGCGTACCAACGTCCATGCCACCGACCTCTAACGTATTGAATTGGAACACGAGACCATCTTCAGTTGGATACACTTTATCGATTGCATTATTTGAACGAATCATCGTGCGCTCGAGTGAAGACTCATTTAAATGCACAGGATTTTCATTCTTAAGTTCTTGCAAGACATAATGATGATAAAGTTCACGCGCTTCAACAGAATCGTCAAAAATATCCTCAAATTCTAACAGTTCATCATTATATTCAATGAACGTTTGGAAAAATGTACGATCCGCATTCGTATTTTTTAGTTCTGCCGTCTGTGTATATACTATCAATTCATCGTTTAACGTTTCTTTTTCAAAACCAATCTCGAGCTCACTTAAGTCTTTTTGTCCTTCGACAATTGAACGTTTGAAACGACGTTCGAGACTGTCCAGTTCACTCTCAATTTGAGTTGTCACATCACTAGAGTCTGAATGAGGGATTTCTACATTAATTATGTAATCTTCAGTTTCTTCAACGATTGAGACATAATCCGTCCCATCTTCTTTAGTTCTCACTGTTTCATGACGTGCTGCTATTTCTTCAGTTTTTGGTTGGCTTTGAATGTTGTTTTCACCAGCTGAGAATTCGCTGGATACATTCTTCGAACCATTAAGTTCTGACACCGCATCATCTTCGTCACCATTGCATCCAGACAAAATTACGGACGCTGCAAAAGCGAGTGACAGCACTACGATTTTCTTCATGTAACAACCCTTCCAATCTTTTAAGCTATTAACATACTACTATGAAATTAGTAGAAAATAAAGTTAAACCCGAATAATCCAGGGAAATATTACACTATTTGCTGAAGTTGATTAGTTGTGAGTTCCAGCTGAGCCTGTTTAGAAGTGCATCTTGATTTAATAGGAGATTGTATTGCTAAAATTTGATTTCAAACAGCGTTGCCGTGGTCTTTATCGGTATCTTTATTGTTTATAATTTTAAAATAAGTTATGATAAAAGAACTTATGTACATGGATACGAGTTTTTAGAAAGTGGGAAACAACGTGAAATCTTTTAGTAAAATTTTTAGTCTTTTATTTATAATTTCTATTCTATTTGTAGGCGTGCAGTTTACAGTGTTTGCGCAGGAGGATGGTGGCGATAATGGAGATCAGGTAGAGCCTGAGCCGACGCCTGAGCCGACACCAGAGCCGGAGCCTGAGCCGGAACCAGAGCCGGAACCGGAGCCAACACCAGAGCCAACGCCAGACCCGACGCCGGATCCAACGCCGGATCCTACACCAGAACCAACACCGAATCCACAGCCGGAGCCTGATCCGGAACCTGAAGTAGAAGAAGAGCCAGAAGTTGAGGAAACACCAGTTGTTGAAGAAACGCCCGTAGTCAACGAGCGCATGCTCTATTTATATCAACGTATGGGCAGTTTAACAGGCACGACAGTTAGAGATGGTCGTCCATCTGAAGCACAACTCACTCGAATCAGCGATTCAATTGCAGAAGCCGAAGAAGCTGAGCGATTAGCTGAGGAAGAGGCTGAAGCTGAACGACTTGCGCAAGAAGAGGCAGAACGTGAAGCTGAGGAAGAAGCTGCTGCAGAGGAAGAAGAAACGACTGAAGAAGAGGAAACCGAGGAAGTTGAAGTTGAGGAAGAGCCTGAAGTTGAAGAAGAAACTGAAGTTGAGGAAGAGCCTGAGGTTGAGGAATCGACAGAAGAATCTGATTCCGCTGAGGACACAGAGGAAGTTGAACCTATCGATGAAATCCTTCCATCTTCAACGAGTGGATATCGCCCATTCATCTACATTACAATCGGGACATTCGCATTACTCGGAATACTTGCATTTGCATACTTAATGATTCGAAACAGACCAAACTAAAAATTTATAAAGCATGTGGAGACAATTATTTGTACTCTGTATGCTTTTTTTGTGGGAGAAATATGGATTAATAGGATTTTTATCAGTTAATTAGAGTTGTCGTTACTCTGTGGATTCACAGGGTGACGCAATCGCCTCTCTCATAAACTTGAGAAACCACAGCTTTACGCAAGCGACTCTATCATAAACTTGAGAAACCACAGCTTTACGCAATCGCCTCTATCATAAACTTGAGGAACCACAGCTTTACGCAATCGCCTCTCTCATAAACTTGAGAGCTCACAGCTTTATGATAACCAACCAAAACTCACCACAAACAAAAAAATCACCCAGCTGTTGAGGATAAAAGCTCAACACCTGAGGTGATTCTCAAGATACTTATTCTATTTCCCTCTTAACACACCGAGGTTTCTTAAATTAAATCCACGATACTCGTCGACCAGTTGCTTCAGTTCACTGCCTTTATTTTTCTTCGCATCAACAACTGGAATCACTGCGTCCGCCAAATTGAATATGTTCCCGTACTTCAGGAATGTCTTGTGATTTGGACCGACCAACAAAATAACGTCATAGTACTCGCGAATCGGTACGAGTCGTTCTTTCAAATCAGAAGATAACATCAGATTGATAAATTCTCGATCATCGTATTCTTCAATCACTGTGAAATCGAGTCCTGAATACTGTGTTTTGAAAATTGCTTCACTCAAGTAATCTTCTGAATCCAACACTTCTATAAATTCTTTTTTCTCTTCTGGTGCACTGAAAAACGATTCGATATACTCGCTCGTGTGATAGTCCAAGTTCATGATTAACACTGATTTTTTATTGGACTGTAACAATTTTGCTAAGTGCACAGCTGCATATGCAACTTTTTCTCGTAACTCGACTGACGTCATCAACACTGTTTCAACACCATTTTTTTCTACTGCATTTTGTACAACGAGAGAGGCATTAAACAGATCAACGATTGTTTGGTCATTCAGCTCTCTAACTGATGGATTTTCGTTTGCCATTGTTGTCCCCTCCTAAAATGTACCGATTATTTTTTCATTCACATACGCTTCGATATCTTCTTCCGTACGCAAGTTTGAACGATTGAGCGAAAGTGCCAATCCAACGATTAAGCCGAGCACACTCATCGCAGCGATCACGATGAATTTCGTTAAGTAACCGCCATTAAAGAACACGGCGATACCTTGTCCATCTGAGAATTGAACTGATTCATCGAGCAACAAGCGTTGCACATCATTACGAATCGGACTGATCTCACTTTGCTGCACTTCATGCATTAATAGCTGTACATATTCCGTGTCACCATACTGCACAAGTTCTACTGCCTTGTGTCCATGTTCTTGATTCACAGTATCATTCAATTCAATGTTCACATTCGCAATCGCTTCAAGTTCTAACCCTTCCACTTCATAATATTCTTCATATGAATACGAGTGGCTCGGCACGACGATATTGAAGACGACTGCCACGACCGCAAACAATAACATCCATATTAAAATGTTTAATAAATTTCTCTTTAAAAAATACATATATGTACTCCTTATCCAATTCTTTAAATCAATTATACATTATCTAACCCATCACTCGATAAAAATCTATCCAGTTTATAAATATTTTTTGACCATAGGAATTGGTCGTCCAACAAACGTTGCATATTTTCACGATACTTCAACTCATCCGTTGGATTATCTCGGATATGCTTAATTGCATCGACAATCTCTTCTGCACTGCCCACTTCAATCGCAACACCAGCATCATATTCCTTAAGCAGCGCATTCGCATAGCCACCGATGTTCGAGACGACAACCGTATTACACCCGATTCCATCCACGATTTTACCCGGCAATACATTCATAAACACATCATCTGTTTTCAACAAGCTCAACTGAACGTTATGCTGTTTAATCTGCTCGAGCGCTTCAGCACGGCTGCACTCATCATACATCGTCACATGCTTAAAATTTTGCATTTTGATGTAATCTCGGAATGCATGCGCGTTCACACCATAACCGATTACATTGAAAGTAATTTTCGCTTTTTCAAGCAAATTCGCAACATCAACCAATTGCTCTAAACTTTGAGCAAACCCGATGTTTCCTGTGTAGAGTACTTTGAACTCATCACCTTTTACCACCGCCTCAGTTTCCTTATCAGTCAGACCATTCGGAAGATAAAAAATCGGCGTGTGCGGCGAAAATGATTCGATATGTTTTCTAAAACCCTCATTGTTAATGACGATTTTATCTGCCAATCGATACATTTTACCCTCTAAAAATTTCAAGAAACCATAGATCCAATTGATGTTAATCTTATCGATTTTACTTACGCTATCCGGCCATAAGTCTCGAATCTCTAGCACACGGGTGATGCCGGTTTTTTTCTTTTGAAAAAACAGTGTCACCCATGCCAAGAATATATTCGGGCTCGTGACGTACACGACATCGTATTTCTTTTGATTTCTCATGAGAAACACGCGAACTTTTAAGCTCAGCTCGACGTAATACATCAGGCGTAAGAACATGGATTTACTCTGCTTTTTCAGCTTCATCGGTATCCGTAAAATATCACTGCTGTCATTGATGTCCGGCTCATTCCAATATTTTTTGTCATTGTACATCTTTTGATTCGGATATGTCGGTGTCGTTGTCAAAACATCGACGTCATGAATTTTTGACAGCTGCGTATATAAATTTTTTATTCGGTTTGCACCAGAGCCAATTTCTGGATAAAAGTTCTGGGAAATCACTAAAATCTTCATAATTTTTAACATTCTCTTCTGTGTAATTAATACACTAAAGTATACGATAAACCACTATTTTTTCCAAATTTTCTTTACAATCGATGAGCTTTATTACATTAATATTACAGTTTATTTATATTACTGATATTTTGATGCATTCCTCGCGGGTTGTCGCTATACTAGCTAAGAGAAAATTTTATTTGGAGGGTCGTTTCACATGATGCAAAAAGGTAAATTTATAGTTCCGACGATTTTATCGACGACTGCGTTGTTAACTATTCATAACACAGCAAACGCAGATGAGTACGATACGAGCGATGAAACGGATGAGAATATTCAAAACATCGGTGATGATTTAGTCGAAACGGTCGAAACAACAGAAGAAGTAGTTTCAGAAGAAGTTGTTGAAGAAGATCTGATTCAAGCGAGCGATGTTATTGAAATTGTTGAAGAAGACAGCGAAGCTCAATTTGATACATACATAGAAGAATCGGCTGAAGTGGTGACAGAAGAAGTCGCTGAAGAAACAGAAACAGTCGATAACTTAGAACCAGTAGACGTAGATCTACTCGGAGATGACGTCACAGTTGAAGAGTACGAAGCACCAGCTGAAGATGTCGAAGAAGTACCAGCAACTGAACCAGCGAATGTTATCGGGGAAGACAACGCTGAACTTGAAACTGAAGAGGATGTTGTCACGGAAGACGCTGCTGAATTAGATACTGAGGAAGACGTTGTCGCTGAAGAAGACGCTGAATTAGTAACTGATGAAGACGTTGTTGCTGAAGATGACGCTGAATTAGTAACTGATGAAGAGGTTGTTGCTGAAGACGATGCTGAATTAGAAACTGAAGAAGACGTTGTCGCTGAAGACGCTTCTGAACTTGAAACTGAAGAAGACGTTGTCGCTGAAGACGCCGCTGAACTTGAAACTGAAGTAGACGTTGTTGCTGAAGACGACGCTGAACTTGAAATTGAAGAAGACGTTGTTGCTGAAGACGACGCTGAACTCGAAACTGAAGAGGACGTTGTTGCGGAAGACGACGCTGAACTCGAAACTGATGAAGACGTTGTCGCGGAAGACGCTTCAGAAGAAGAGGTTCCGTTATCTGAAGAAGAATTGGCTGCAATCGAATCTGCTGTTGAAAACTTAACGGACGAAGATAAAGCACTAATCCTTGAAGAAGATGCTGAAACACTTGAAGTAGATGAAGCGTTCTACCAAGATGTTGCTGCAATGTTAAGTGCGCATGACCAAGAATTAGCGGATGAAATTTACACTTGGGGTAAAAGCGAAACGACAACACTTTCAAACGCTATTTCTGATATCAACCGCTACATCGATCGTAACGGATTTAACGCGCCAGCAGTGACTTACGACCATATCGCACACTTACCTGAGTATGCGTATCAAGATGGTAAAGGTAAGCCTGACGGAATCGTTATCCATGATGTGGGTAATCCAGATTCAACGATCCATGATGAAATTTCATACATGTCACGCAACTGGCAAAATGCATTCGTTCACGCATTCGTCGATAAAGATCACATTATCGAAATTGCAGATACGGATAACTTAGCTTGGGGTGCGGGGCGTTATTCAAACCAACGCCACATCCAAATTGAATTAGTGCATCACGACAATGCACACGATTTTGCGAAATCCATCAACAACTATGCGGATTATGTCGCAAACCTACTATACAAATATAAATTACCTGCAACAGATGCAGATAGCTCAAATGGTGACGGTACAATCTGGTCACACGAAGGCGTTTCACATATTTTAGGTGGAACAGCTTCACCAGACCCACACCAATACTTTGCTAAATTCGGTTATTCTTACGATGAATTCGTTGGATTAATCGGTGGTAAATACGACGATCTTTATCATTCTCGTGTAAATCCTTCATTGAATTTACCAGTTGAAGAAGGTTCGACGAACCAGAACATTACGGTGAACAATAACAATCGTGGTGTTTACAGTTCAGTACAAGATGTTAGAACATCAAACGGTTCACAGTATGCTGGCCAAACGTTTAACGTGCAGCGTACAGCGGTTTACAACTACGACACGTACTACCTGTTAGAAAATGCAAGTGGCACAATCGGTTGGATGCATGAAGACGACGTGACTGCGACAAGCAGTGCGCCATCTCCGACGCCAACACCGGAACCGACGCCGGAGCCAAAACCAGATCCTAAACCAGATCCTAAACCAGATCCTAAACCAGATCCGACTCCGACGACACCGGATCCTAAACCTGAAACTTCTCCAGTTGTTAACACTGGCGTTGAATCAGTTGATGCGAATCCAGTTCAAATAATTGACGGTTCAGTTGAAATTTATGCTAGCGTGTATTCATCTGCAGCGAACGGTGTAAAAGCGACACCACATGTTGGTAAGACACTTTACACAACAGATACAATTACACGTAACAACGTGAAATACTTCGGTGTTGCAACAAGTGAGAATGGTCCAAGCATCGGTTGGGTAAAAGCAGATCAATTGAAAAATGTAAATGTAAAACCTGCGCCAACACCGCCTAAAGTTGAAAAACCTTCAACGGGCCATAAAGATGAAGTTGTTCTTAAAAATAGCGCGAGAATTTTATCGAGTGTGTTTAATCAAAACAATTACCATTCTCCAGATGCGTTTGGTAAAGATAACTTATTCGCTAGCGAATCATATACACATAACTCAGTGAAATACTTTGGTGTTTCTAAATCAGTAAATGGTGCACGTTTAGGTTGGGTGAAAGCAAGCGACCTTGCATTCATCAATGCAGGTAACACGCCTGCACCATCACCGACTCCGGCACCAACGCCGAAGCCAGATCCAAAACCGGATCCAAAACCGACACCAAAACCACCAGTACAAACGCCACAAGTGAAAGATCAAGTGACGTTCAATAATGGTGCAAAAGTATTATCAAGTGTGTTTAACCAGTCGAAATCATTGAATGGTAGTGCATTTGGTAAAGACGATATTTTTGTTACTGAAACGTACACGCACAACAATGTTAAATACTATGGTGTGTCTAAATCAGTAAATGGCGCGCGTTTAGGCTGGGTGAAAGCAAGTGACTTATCAGTTGCGAACAAAGCAAGCACACCTAAACCTGAAGCGACTCGTCCGGAAGTGACTAAGCCAGAAGTTTCAACACCAGCACCGACTAAACCAGTGAATCGCCCGAACACGAACGTGTCTCGCGTGAACCCAGAGTCCGTTAAGTTCAGTGCAAACAACGTGAGATTATACTCTAGCGTTTACTCTGGTGCATCAATTTCAGCGAATCCATTCGCTTCAAGCAACTTGTTTGCAACAGAAACTGTAACATTTGATAACGTGAAATACTTCGGTGTTTCTCGTACACAGAACGGTGCGCGTTTAGGTTGGGTACGTGAGCAAGATTTACGTTTTGCGACACCTACACCATCTAAACCAGCAGTTCCAACAACACCAACAACACCAGATGCTGGGAACGAATCTCCTGCACTTGGTTCAAACGCAGTGCGTGTTGGTGATGATGTAAACATCTACTACAGCGTATTTTCAGATGGCGCGATTTCAAGTCGTCCGTTCTCGAACTCAATGTTGTACACAGGTGAAACTTACAAACATAACAACGTGACTTATTACAGTGTTTCTAAAAACCAAAACGGTGCGCGCTTAGGTTGGGTACGTGAAAACGACTTGCGCTTCGTATCAGTTGGCGTTGGTGGCGATATTTCAGCACCAGCACCAATTCGACCAGAAGCACCAAAAGATGAAGTGGAATTTATCGATGATGTATCAATCATCACAGATAAAAACATCAACTTCTCATTACAAGATATGTTAGATAAGCAAGTGGCTTTATCTTATAAACCACAGTACAACTTAGGTACAACTTGGAGAGACGCTTCAGCTGATGAAGTTGTGAAGTTCTTAGATCCAGAGTATTACAATACTGAAGAATTAAAATACGCATTCTTAGATTTAGCAAAAGCTCAAGACATTGACCCAGAAATCTTGAACGAGAGATTACTTCAAAACCAAGGGGTTTTATCAAACCA
This sequence comes from Aliicoccus persicus, assembly GCA_020741755.1. Lineage (GTDB taxonomy): Bacteria > Bacillota > Bacilli > Staphylococcales > Salinicoccaceae > Aliicoccus > Aliicoccus persicus_A. The sequence goes on from DYYI01000077.1 coordinate 14,245, forward strand.
AGGCGAAGCATTCTCACAAGCAGCTAAACAGTATGGTGTGAATGAAATTTACTTAATTTCACACGCATTCCTTGAAACAGGTCATGGTACGAGCAGACTTTCAAGTGGTGTTAAACTTGATGCGAACGGTAACTTGAGCGATGAAGGTACAGCATATTACAACATGTTCGGTATCGGTGCAGTTGACCACAATGCTTTAATGGGTGGCGCGCAACGTGCACAAAACATGGGCTGGGATACACCAGAAAAAGCAATTGTTGGTGGCGCACAGTTTATCGCTAGAAATTACTTAGAACGCGGTCAAAACACACTTTACTCAATGCGCTGGAACCCAGAGAATCCAGGTACGCACCAGTACGCGACGGATATCACTTGGACAGAGCATAATGCGAAATCGATGAATAGATACTACGAGCAACTTGGCTTAGATGGAAAATACTATTCTAGATACAACTTGAGATAATTGAATGATATTCTGAACCACCACCCTCACGGGTGGTGGTTTTTTTGTTGGTTTTTGTTGGTTGGGTTTTTGCATAAATTTGTGAAGCCACAACTTTATGGTAGGAGCTCTAATGTAAACTTGTGAAGCCACAACTTTATGATAGGACCTCTAGCGTAAACTTGTGAAGCCACAACTTTATGGTAGGAGCTCTAATGTAAACTTG
>DYYI01000078.1:0-21823 GCA_020741755.1 Aliicoccus persicus
TTCATCGATAGTAACTCTTGAATCTTCTACTAACTGATCAAACTCACTATTGTTAAACTGAGCTCTATTCGATGCACCTATGTTATCAGAATGTAAAGTTGGGTAAAATAGCTCACTACCGTCACCCGTTAGATTAGCCCAACCTACAAGTGTCATGTCATAGTTAGCATCCGCAGCTAATTCTAAATACGTACCCCATTCTACTCTCTCAATACTCACGTTAAAGCCAGCTTCATCCATTTTCGAATGAATGTATTCACCCATAATAGGATAATGTTCTTGAGTAGGAATCATAATTTTTACTTCTTCATTACCAAAATCATTGGCTTCAATTAATTCTCTACTTTTATCTAAATCATATTCATATCCTAAATCTTCCATACTTTCATCATAACCAAATACCTCTGGTCCTAAAACACTATTTGTTATGATACCTCCATCTCCAATAAGCGTACTGTATTCCTCACGATCGATTGCGTGGGCAACTGCTTGTCTAAATTCCAAATTATTGAATGGTTCTTTAGTCATGTTAAATGCAAATGCTCTAACAGGCGTTCCTGTTTTCACATTCATAGTCACGTCATCTAAACTTTCTAATCTTTCAAAGTGTTCACTTGGTATTGAATATATAAAGTCGACTTGACCTGTTTCTAACATATCTATAGAAGATGAAAATTCAGGAATTATATGCATCGTCACTTTTTCAAGGCTCGGTTCTCCCAAGAAATAATCTTCATTTTTCACTAAAACTATTTCTGAACCACTTGACCAATTCTCTAATTTAAATGGACCGGATCCTACTGGTTGATTGTTAATATCTTGATTTTGATCAGCTTCAGGAGAAACTATTGATGCATTGACGTGTGCTAATGCACTTAGTAATGGCCCATAAGGTTCACCAGTATGTATTCTAAAAGTATATTCGTCAATAACTTCAACTTCATCTACAGGTTCTAAAAGTGATGCTCTTGGCGCGGCACGTTCTGGGTCTACAAGTTCATCAAAAGTATATTTAACAGCTTCAGCATTTAATGGTGTGCCATCATGGAACTTAATATCTTCAATTAGTTTAAACTCCCACGTATGATCATCTATACTCTCATAATCTTCAACTAAATGGGGGACAATTTCATTTGTTTCAGTGTCTCTTTTAAATAGTGTGTCATAGATTTGAATTATTACTATTGATGAAGCTGAATCATTAACTGACAATGGCGATAACCCAACTGCATCCGAGATTGTTGTAAATTCTAATTCTTGCTCAACTTCTGCCTCTTCGGTATTATTACATCCAACTAACAACATCAACCCAATTAAACTATATAGCATTAACGTATATTTTCTCACGATGTCTCTCCTCTTAATGTTATTTATACATCTCAATAAATAACCTTTCTTAAGTATATTTATTAGTTCGCAATAATGATTCTATTATAATTAGATATGCGTGTCAAAATTAATTTTCATTTCCTTGAGTATAAAAAGTAAACTTCATTACTTTATTTCCAGAATATTATTAGTCAGCTCCCTATTCTTGTTTATACCAATCATGTTTTTTCATACATAAAAAAATACCCCAGCACACTTTGTGTGCTGGGGTCACCAAATCATTTCATTATTTTTTCTACTGTTTGTTTCGCAAATTTCACACAGTCTGGCAATCCGACTGCGTAATGTGAAGCACCGATCAAATACAATCCTGGATATTCTTGTTCCATATAAGATTCTATTTCTGTTACATGGTCTTTATGCCCCAAATGATAGTTCGGCATCGAATCTTCCATTGGTGTGACGATCGTAAACTCAGGCTCTTTTTTTATCGTCATGATCTGTCTCAAATCATGCATTGCTGCTTTTGCTAAATCTTCTTCAGATTTTTCTTTAACGATATTATCTCCTGGTCGACCAACATACGCACGCAACACTACTTTTCCGTCAGGTGTTGAGTGCGGCCACTTTTTCGATGTCCACGTACATGCAGTAATTGCAGTGTCTTGATTACGACTCACAACAAAACCAGTACCTTCTTTCTCATTCACAACGTCACCTTCATTAAACCCAAACACTACTGTTGCGACACTCGTTGCTGGCATTGTCTTAAAGTAATTCAGCTTCTCATCTGTAAACCATTTTTTATAGCTGAAATGCGGCGTTGTGATGATTACTTCATCATAAATACCTGTCTCACCATTAATCGTTAGTTCATAGCCTTCATCAAGTTTCTTTACTGATTCCAACGCATGATTTAGATGAACACGCGCACCATTTTCAATGACAGCATCGTTCAGACGATCGATAAACGACTGCAATCCGTTTTTAAACTGGAAGAACATCCCTTGCTTACCCGTTTTTTTCGGAGCGCTCTTCTTCGATTGGACCATTCCTTTAATTAAGCCGCCGTGTTTTTCTTCTTGTTGCTTGAAGTTTGGGTATGTGCTCATCAAACTCAATTTGTCGATGTCTGTACCATATACACCACTCAGCAGTGGTTCGATCATATTTTCTAAAACTTCATCGCCTAAACGACTGCGGAAAAAGTCGCCTGCTGTAATATCATTTTTCATTTCAATAACGGGTTTAAACAGATCGAGTCCTGCTCTCAATTTACCGATAGGTGAAACAATTCCGGTTTTAAGGAATGGCCATAATTCTATTGGTACGCCGAGCATCGTCCCTTTAGGGACTGGTGATAGTTTATTGTTCACGTAGATATATGACTGCCCTACTTCATTACGAACAAGGTCATCTTCCATCCCTATCTCAACAGCAAGTTCTGTCATGATCGTTTTGCGACTCAAATACGATTCTGGTCCGAGTTCAAGTGTGTAACCGTCCTTACGATACGTGTTAACCTTACCACCGACGCGATCGGACTGTTCAAACACATCGACTGTTACATCATAGTCTTTTAAATAGTACGCTGCAGATAATCCAGTGATTCCTGCACCGATAATTGCTACTTTTTTCATGTGATAAACACACCTTACAATGCTAAGATTTCATTCACCATTGCTTGAATGAATCTTGAGTCCGTATTCGGCATTGTTGGACGGTGGTAACCCGAGCCAACTTCGTCCGTTACAACTTTACACTCATAGTCATTATCATATAGTACTTCTAAATGTTCACACACAAACCCAAGTGGTAAGTAGATGTAATGCTTATACTCATGTTCTTTATGCAGGTCACGTGTTAAATCTTGAACGTCTGGACCTAACCATGGATCTGGCGTATTTCCTTCAGATTGCCATCCAACATGAACATTTTTTAAGTTGGCACGTGATTTTAATAGCTCAGCTGTTTCTTCTAACTGAGATGGATATGGGTCGTTATGCTCTTTAATTTTTTCTGGTAATGAATGTGCACTGACAATGACTGCAGTCGCATCATGTTCTTCTGCAGGAATTTCTTTAAATGCTCCTTGTACTGCATCTACCCAAAAATCAAGGAATGGTTCTTGACGATAAAAATCATCAACTGATTTTACATTGATGCCAAATTTTTCTGCTTCTTCTCTTGCACGCTTATTATATGAACCGACTGAGAACTCTGAATAATGTGGTGCAAGTACGACAGTCACAACTTCTTTAATGCCAGCATCATTGATTGACTGCACCGCTTCTTCGATGAAAGGAGTAATGTGTTTTAAACCGATAAACAATTCGTAATCGTTCTCTTTATCTTGTTCGTTTAACATATCGAGTACTGCTTGTGCTTGATTTTCTGTCGTTTTAGCAAGTGGAGAAATACCTCCGATTGCTTCGTAACGGTCTGTTAAATCTTGCAATGCCTCATCACTTGGTGGACGACCATGTCTGATATGTGTGTAATACGGTAAAATATCCTCTTCTTTGTATGGTGTACCGTAAGCCATTACTAATAGTGCTTTCTTAGTCATTAAAAATTCTCCTTATCTATTTTTAGAATATTCATGAACAAACGCTGTTAAACGTTTGAGTGTGTCTGGATTCACTTCTGGGAACACACCATGTCCTAAGTTAAAGATGTGTCCTTGATTTTTACCTTGATCTAATATTTCTTTAGTTTTACGCTCGATAACTTCCCAATCTGCGAGTAATAATGCAGGGTCTAAGTTACCTTGTAATGCTTTTTTCACACCTAACTTGCGTGCTTCATCAATTGAAGTTCTCCAATCAAGACCAATGACACTTGATGGTAATTCATTCCATACTGGTATTAAGTGAGATGCACCGATACCGAAGACAATGACCGGTGTATCAGTACTTTGCACAGCTTCCATAATGCGTTTCATTGACGGTGCAAGATAGAACTCATAATCTTGTTTGTTTAATGCGCCACCCCAAGAATCAAAGATTTGGATGAGCGATGCACCAGATTCTATTTGCGCTTTTAAATAGACGATGCTCATCTCTGTTAACTTATCCATGAGTTTAAACCAAACGTCAGGTTGGTTATACATCATCGCTTTTGTCTTATGGTAGTTCTTCGATGGTCCACCTTCAATCATGTAGCTTGCAACAGTAAATGGTGCACCACAAAAACCAATCAAAGGCACATTCAATTTTTCTTTTGTTAAAATTCTAATCGTTTCATAAATGTAGTCCAAATCTTTGTATGGATCGAGTTCACCTAACTTTTCCACATCAGATAAAGTGCGAATCGGATTATAAATGACAGGACCGACACCCGCTTTTATTTCAACATCGATACCAATTGGAGCAAGTGGTGAAATGATATCTTTGTAAAGCACTGCGGCATCTACATTATAATTCTCTACTGGTGTAGTCGTTAAATATGCCGTGAGCTCCGGTTGCTTCGTGATTTCAATTAAAGAATATTTTTCTTTTACTTTGTTGTATTCTTTTTGAGAGCGACCCACTTGGCGCATAAACCATACCGGTGTGTATGCAGTCGTCTCGCCTCGTGCTGCTTTAATAATCGTATCGTTAAACATTGCTTTCCTCCTATTTACATGTAAATTAATCTTATCACTTTAGAATTATTATAAATTGTTCAATTCTTGTCAGATTTATAAACAATTCGATTAAATATAAGATTCGATTGTTAATCATGTATAAAATGGGTAGAATTGAGGTATTAAATAACTATCTGAGGAGGTAACATGATGAATTTATACTTAACGACAGGTACGATTAACTATTTCCTAAATGCAAAGAAAGACGATGGTAATTTCCTATTAAGCGGAAATGGTGAACGCGGCATTGCTTACTATGAAGCCGAAGCATCTCAAGGATTGTTTAATACAGGTGAAGAATTTGAGATTTCACACACACATGGCGACCTATCTGAAGAAAATACGATGCTTGTCATTCACATCAACACTTCAGCTCAAAAAAGAGCAGCGGCACGAACAAAAATGAATGACTTAATCGATGGTCTAGAGACGACAAATGGCGTTCAAGCATACAGAGTAGGAAAAATGCAGGATAAATACTCATTTGTGATTGTTGTACAATTTGTTAATTCAGATGCCTACAAAGCATTTAGCAACTCAGATTTATATGAATCAACTGTCAGTAATGATGCATTAAAATCTTTAAGAGACGAAGAATCAATGTTCTCAAATGCGAATTCAAGATCTTATTTTGTTCCGATTAAAGATTTAGATGAAGAAGACTTAGAAGATAGTTTTTAATTGATATTTTATTTTTAGCAAATTAAAAAACGGATTTGGAACCTTAATATTAAGGTTCCAAATCCGTTTTTTGAATTAAAGCTAACTATTCTCTAATCACTCAACATACTTTCTTTCTTATATATCCCTTTGGACAACACTCTATTTATTAAGTAACCCCAAATCGGTAGTATGGCAGCCATATAGAATTGTTCGAGATGAACAAGAATGAATACCACCGCAATGATAAGTGATAACACGACGACAAGTTTGTTTGAATATCTGATGTAACTCTCTTGAATATATGAGCGTTTCACCGGCCAAATTTTTGGCCACAGTAAGTATGCTTGTTGTGAGTAAATTTGATTCATCTGCAACACGATTAAATAGATAACGAATACACCCATGACGAGTGACACCCACCAAATGTTCAACCATATCATGATGATTGCTGCGATGATAATGAGTCTGAGTATAATCATCGGGAGATCATTATCACGCATAAACGATCTGTAAAACAGATATTCGTACATGTTTTCTTTATTGAATTTATCTTTCTTAAAGTTTGGTAACAGTTTATCTAAATATCTGCGTCGTTTATACTGACCATCCATATGGGCAACATTTGCAAACATCGAAACGACACGGAAATATCGATTTCTTGCATCCTTTTCATGGTTGATATATCTGAACCAATTTAAGTTCGTATGCACTTGTTTAGAGAAAAAGATATATAACCCGATGAGTGCAGCGGGTATCAGGGGTGCTAGCCAAGGAAACATCATCGTTAAAAAGAGTGTCACTACACTCGTAGCGAATAGTAATCCAATGACTGACCAATGATTCCATTTAGAATTGATTGCAACGCGATAAATAATAAGATTAAACACATATATCACAAGTGCTGCTAAGATCACGATGATAATATGTGACACACTTAGATTGATGGAAATCAGTAATGCACTTAATGCAACGCCGAGTACCATAAGTACAACATTGAGTGCCAATGAATATCTCAGTGTACCTTGGAAGTACGTTTTCATATGCGACTCATACGGTAATAAGAACAGACCATCTGCTTCTTTTAGCAATGAGCGATAGCTTGGCATAACAGATAATGACAGCACGATACTACCGATAAGTAAATACCAGATTGATGGCTCAGCATCTTGGATGAATCCGACGAGTGAATAGATAAACACACCGATCGTAATTGTTAAAAACAGTAGGAAGTGACTGTTAAAAATATACTTGCTGTAATAGGCACGGAGACCTATATCTTCTTTTACACGGGTGTTGAACAGTTGCTTACTATTCATACTGATGACTTCCAGTGATTTCAATGTATAACTCATCTAATGTCGCATCTGGCATGTTGAATTGATTGCGCAAATCTTCAATCGTGCCATCTCCAACAATCTTTCCTTCATGGATGATTGTATACTTATCACAATAACGCTCTGCTGTCGCAAGTATATGCGTACTCATCAATACAGAACGTCCTGCATTACGCTCTTTGATCAACAATTGAATTAACGCTTCAATTCCTAGTGGATCCAAGCCTAAGAACGGTTCATCGATAATATACAAGTCCGGCTCCACCATAAACGCACAGATGAGCATGACTTTTTGTTTCATCCCTTTTGAGAAGTGCGTTGGAAACATATCCAGCTTTCCATCTAACCGGAACGTCTTAAGCAACGGCTCAGCACGTCTAAGTGCCTCATCTTCTGAAATACCATATGCCATCGCCGTCATAAAAATATGTTCCTTCAATGTGAGTTCTTCATATAAAATCGGCGTCTCAGGAATATAAGCAATATTTTTACGATAAAGTTCTACGTCTTCCTGTATCTTGCGATCACTCACTTCAATCTCACCACTGTGGGGCGTAAGCAATCCAAGTATATGCTTAATCGTCGTGCTCTTCCCTGCACCATTTAAACCGATCAAACCGGTAATCTGACCGCGATCAACATTAAATGTGACATCATGGATAATCGGCGTTTTAGAATAGCCACCTGTGACCTTGTTTAACTTCAATACCATAATTATAGTTCCTTTATGAATTAATATTTTTTATGTATACTTAATATTAACAAATATATCATATATAAATTACGGAGGCACAAGATGAGTAAAACAATTTTTGAACAAATCATTGATCGAGAGATCCCAGCTAGTATCGTATATGAAGACGACGATGTGATTGCTTTTCTAGATGCATTTCCAATTTCTAAGGGACATACCCTCGTCGTGCCAAAAAAACCGATTGAAAATATTTTTGAACTTGATGCTGAAACTGGCCAAAAGTTAATGACGAAAATTCAATCTGTTGCAACTGCAGTTAATGCAGCATTTGAACCAAAAGGGATGAATATTTTACAAAATAATGGTGCTTTCGCATCTCAATCTGTTTTTCATATTCATTTCCATATCATCCCACGTTATGAGGATAGACATGATGGTCTAACACTTGGTTGGAAAACTGATCCACATAAATATAGTGAAGATGAGAAATCAGATATCGTAAAATCTATACAAGATAAACTATAAGAAATATATAAAGGAGTGACTTTTATGAAGTTTAGAAATATTGCATTTGGCGTTGCAATTGGTGTGATTAGCGGTGTCGGAATCGCCTTGCTTAATAACCGTAACGATGAGCGTGTAACTGGCGAAGACAATGTCATTAAAGAGATTAAAGCAGAGATAAACAATGTAAAAACGAATTTGATGACCACTACAAAAAACACACCAGAAACATTTAAAACATTGACAGGAGAAGTAAAAGATTTAATTTCAAACTTCCAAGCAGATATCACATCGAACATCGATAATATAAAAGAAAATGTTGATAATTTATCGAATCGTGGAGAGAGTATCTCAAAACATTTAGAAGAAAATCCGATTGAAAATCCGTTTAAATTTGGTGATAAGAAAAAATAAGTAACAGAGGTTTTTAATTTACAACAATCATTGAATAAGATACCATCGAGGTTAGGTTAGATATTAGAAGTGGACACAAAGGAGAAATTTTTGATGAAGAAAAAATTAGCGCCCGTATTAATGAGTTTGGGAGTATTAGCACTCGTCGGTTGTGACAACGGAGAAAATTCAACAAGTGCAAACGATGAAGTGGATGCCGAAACAGGTGATGTAATAGTAGAATCTGATGCTGGTGACATTACCATGGATAATATTCTTGATGAGATTGGTATGAACCAAATCGGTAGCATGGCATTCCAGATGACACTTGATATGATTTTAGAAGATAAATATTCAGGAGAAGTAGACATAGATGCAGTCAACGAACAAATCGATCAACTCATTGAAAATATGGGTGGCGAAGAAGCATTTGAACAACTGCTTGCACAACAAGGTAGCAACATGTCGGTAGATCAATACCGTGAAACGATGATAATGAATGAGTACAGCAATTTATTCTTTGCTGAAGAGTTCGATATCACGGATGACATGGTCCTTGAAGAAGTCGCACAAGGAGCACATATCTTAGTTAAATTCGAAGAAGAATCTGAAGAATCAGAAGAAGACGAAGAGACTGATGAAGAAACAGACGAAGAATCTGAAGATGAAGAAACTGATGAAGAAACAGAAACTGCATTGACACAAGAAGAAGCATTAGAAAAAGCAGAATCTTTAATTGATGAATTAAATGATGGTGCTGACTTTGCTGAACTTGCCGAAGAACATTCTGAAGATCCAGGCAGTGGCGCTAGAGGTGGAGATTTAGGTATCGTAACGAAAGGTCAAATGGTCGCTCCATTTGAAGAAGCATTATTCAACATGGATGAGGATTCAATCTCTGAAGAGCCAGTCCTTTCAGACTTCGGTTACCATATCATTCAAAGAAATGAACAACCGGATGCATCAGAACTTGGTCAAGTACGTGCACAAATCATCAACCGTGAAGCACAATCACGTCCAGATGATGTATTCCAAGCATACGTTGACTTACTTGAAGAATACAATGTAGAGTTTGTTGACGAAGATATTCGTGAATATGTAGAAGAAAACTTCTTAAACCGTGAAGAAGCTGCTGAAGATGAAGAAACATCTGAAGACGAAGAAACATCTGAAGACGAAGAAACATCTGAAGATGAAGAATCAACTGAAGACGAAGAAGCTACTGAAGACGAAGAAGCTGCTGAAGATGAAGAAACATCTGAAGATGAAGAAACATCTGAAGATGAAGAAGCATCTGAAGACGAAGAAGAATAATCATATAAAAACTCCCACTAAGTAAATTACTTAGCGGGAGTTTTTTTTTGCGTTGATTATTCCATTTTGTAGTCATCAACAATCGGTTGATACAGTTGTCTACTCTCTAGAGGGAACACACGATCTGAAAATTCACCTGGTGCGACATTCTTTAAGTTCTTATCGAACATCATAATGCGCGCATCAATATTGTCGATGAAATGCAGCAATTCTGCCTCTAAAATCATCGGTACTTTCGGAGATCCATATTCCAATTTCCCATGATGTGACAGTATCAAATGTTTCAGCAACAGCACAGATTCGCTATTTCGATCTATGCCAAGTTCAATCGCTGCATCGTTTACCTCTTCACTCGCAATCACGATGTGACCGAGCAAGTTACCTTCTCTCGTATACGTCACACCGATTGAACCGCTCAGCTCTTTTACTTTACCAATATCATGCAAGATGATGCCGCTATATAATAGCGCGCGATTCACTTGTGGATATATATCGACCAGCGCCTCACCTTGTCGGAGCATGCACGTGACGTGATATGCGAGCCCGGAATGGAAGTCATGATGATTAACCTTCGCTGCCGGAAACGATAAAAATTCCTCTTTATATTTCGTTACTAAATGTCTGACAATACGACTTAAATCGACATCATCAATTTGAATGACATAGTCCATCACCGTATCGAACAACTCTTGTTCTGATATTGGCGCATTTTCTACAAATTCACTCGCTCTTACATTATCCGTTGATTCAGCAACGCGACAGTTTAGTATTTTTAATTGTTTCTTGCCACGATAGTCAATGACATCACCTTGTACTTTGATCACGACGCCAGCTATTAATTTCGGCGCATCTTCTTTTGTTACCGTCCAATACTTCGTATCGATTTCACCCGATTTATCTTGAAGCATCATCGACATATACGGCTTACCTTGCGTCGTTACACCTTGCTTACTATCTTTAATGAGAAAAAAATTATTTACCGAATCACCGGGTTTTAAGTTAGCAATCGTGTTCATCGTCTATACTTTCTCCTTTAACTTAATCGTTTGTGCAGATGGTATTTGGCCATCTAAGTTACATGTGAAGTAAAGTACTTGATCTTGGACTTGCGTTCTCAAATACTCGACAATTACTTTCTTACGATCTTTATCGAAATGTACAAATGCATCATCAATGATGAGTGGTAAGTTGTAATAGCCTTTTAATGCTTTTATGAGACTCAATCTCAAGCTGATGTACAGCATTTCTTTAGTCGATTGACTGAGTTCAGATGGTTGGAATATCTGACCATTTGAATGGCGAATTCTAAGTCCACCTTTCTCATCGTATGAGATATTGTTATAACGACCACGTGTTAAGTATTCAAATATATTTCTCGCTTCCTCAACCACGATTGGCAATCTCTCATCTTTAACTGCTTTAATGTGAGATTCAATTAATATTTTAATATACATCAGTGACATATAATCTTCTGACAACTGTTGTATGTCGTTTTTACGAATTGCATAGAGGTGATTGAGTTCACTTAAAGTACCATCGTTTTCCATCGCCTTAATCTCTGCATTTACATCAGCAAGTTGGGCAACTTCATTTTGAATTTGCGTATCGAATGACTCAATTTGTTCACTCACATCTTCTTCTTCACGCTTTAGGTCAGACATGATTAAACTCGATAAATATGTTCTTAAATCATGAGTAAAGTTTTCTTGATTTAACTTATCTGTTAATTCTTCAAAACGATTTTTGTTGATTGCATATTCATCATATTGTCTGGCATGATAATAAAATTCTTCCTCATCGTCCGCATCGACAACTTCAAATAAATCACGAATTTCAATGCGAGAGCTCGCATTCTGTTCATTCAAAACATCTACCTCGCTAACAAGTAAATCCAACTGGTCTTTTAAATGAACGCTATTTGTTCTGTCCTCTTTCATTGTGTTCACTAAGTTTTCCGCTTCATAGAAGACATTTGTCTCGTTGTATTCGATATCAAATGTTTCTAGAAGTGGCACAACAGATGATTTAAATTCATCTTTGTAAACATTAATTTCGTCGATTGACGTATTAATCTCATCGATTCTCGCATACTTTTCTTTAATCAAGCGGATGCTATTGATCGCATCAACCGTAAATTTGTTCTCTATATTTGTATTGATTTTTAAGTCTTCTTTTATCTTGTGTAGATCATCATTAAATCGATCTTTTGACGCTTCTTTTTCACCAAGCGAACGCTTCATCTCGTCAAGCTTAACTGTGACATTCACTTTCTTTTGTTTCTGACTCTTTAACCAAGCCTTCGTGTCACGTGCATCAGACAGGCTGAAATTCAAATCATTCGCCTGCTTCATCTCCTCAATGGATGCTTTCAATTCTTCTACATCACTATCATAATCTACCTTAACCGTATCTTCAGTCGGTCGATTCGCAACGAAGTAGAACACCCCACCGATGACGCCAAGCACAGCCAAGATGATACCTAGCAACATCACATCATTGATCATATAGAAAATACCACCGAGCAGAAGCACTGCACTGATTGCGATGATTGCATACGATAAAATTCGACGTGATTTGTTGCGCTCACGCGTTTCCTTATCGTACTCACTACGTATGACTTTATACATGCGTTCTTTTTCTTGGAGCTCAAATTCCTTATCGACAAGTTCTTTCTTTAAGTTCAGGCGATCATCACTCACCTGCTCTTCAGTAAGCATTTCGATCTCTTGCTCAATCGTTTTAAGCTCTGCTTGTACAGATTCGATTTCTCGCATTAAATATTGCTCTTCTAAATTGACTTCGTCAAGCTGTGATAGCAGTGACTGTACTTGATCACGTACGATATTTGAATCATCAACATCGAGATGGTCATCTTTCCATCCGATATCAGTGCGGATGGATTGGATTTCTTTTTTCAAGGTAGTCGATTCTGCTTTTAATTGCTCGAGTTCTTTGCTTTTTTGAAGAAATTCTGGTTGCTTTCTTAAGACACCTTCCAGTGCTTTGATATCATCATCTTTAGGAATTTTAATCTTTGCTAAATCCGCTTCAATTGATTTTACTTTCTCATTTCTTAAACCAATGTCCTGCGCTGTCTGTGCAATTTTATTTTTGAGTGCAATATATCTCTCAATCCCTTTTTCAGGGAATATCACAGGTGATTCTGTCATTTTGCCTTCGAGATTTTTCCATTCGATAATTTCTGGATGGTACATCATCTCTTTCATCTTCTGCTTATGAATTAGAGTTAGCTGATTTACCGAATCTCGCTTATGAGCCAAGCTTTCTTCAATGGACAGGCGGTCATTCATAAGTGATGTATATCTCGATTCATTTGCTTCAATATTTTTAACCCGACCGGCAATTTCTTTAATCGCTTCAACTTCCTGGTTCAGTGTTGGCACTGAACCATTCTTTTTGTAAATGGTTGCAAGTTCCTTATCGATTGCTGTAAGCATTTCATCGTATTCATGAGAACCGAGTGCACCAGCGCGAAGTAAATATTCTTGTAAACGATCTTCAGTCATATTCGTATGGATGTCCTGTAAACCGAGCACATCAAAACTAAAGATTGAACGGTACGTCTTCTTATCAATGTGGTTGAGTCTTTTCGTCAACCATTGCTCACCTTTAACGGTGCCATCTTTAAAATAGACTTTTAAATCACCTTGTACTTTTCCTTTAACACGCTCAATTTCAACCGGATGTTTCTCATCATCAAACTTGACGACGAGCTTCCCACCATACATATTGTGCATGCGTGGCTCACGTCTTGGTTCTGAATCTGTTCGTTTAGGAAACCCAAATAATATGGAGTGAATAAATGACATCGTCGTCGATTTCCCCGCTTCATTCTCTCCATATATTTGAATGAACTTCATATTTGTGTCGATCACCTTATCGACAATTTTACCGTAGCCGTATACGTGTAATGATAATATTTTCATATAATCTACTTCCTCATTAACATTTTCAAGCGTTCTTCACCAAGTCTGATGAGAGATTCCTTATCAATCGAGTCCATCGGTTCTAAAAATCGATTGACTTTTGGATCCATATAGATGCTATTTAATGCCTCTTTAAAGAGCGATTCGTCACCGCCTGATGTTTGTCTAATATCACGCAGCAATGCGATGGATTCGTTATGTGCATAGCGAATATCAATCTCATCAATCCAAATAAACGTCTCAACATCCGTCTCATCTTCTTTAAGTAAATCCATGATTTCTAGATAGTCCGCTTGATTGAGTTCATCTTCGCCTTTTACTTGTACCGTCAGTTTGACGATTTGACTACCTTCATCTCTAATACTATTTTTAAATTCATTGAGCATCGTGTAAAGCTCTTGCTTATTCACTGTCGATGTATCCACTTCATACTCGACAAATGTAATCTCTTGCGTTGGCACGAACGTGCGTTTTAATTCAACCTCATTACCTTCAACGAAGATAAAGCCCTTTTCTCCGCTCTCGTTCTTATGGCGACCTTGCATATTACCCGGATAAACAACCGGTGGCAAATCGCTGATTTCATGACGCTTGTGAATATGTCCAAGTGCCCAGTAGTTATACAGTTTTTCGTTTAATGATTCGAGCGTAAACTCTGTATAACGCTTCTCTGCGTAATTACTCTTAGAGTACGTGCCATGTAACATACCGATGTGAATATCTTGGTTTCTGCTACTCTTCGGGAAATAATCAAGCTTATTTTCATAAGAATCGTCCATATAGTAACTAAATCCATGTATAAAGACCTGTTCTTTACTGCTGCTCGTCAGTTCAAACGTCTCCACTTCGTCTAAAAATACGTTGACATTTTGTGGCCAGCTCGTGTTAAAACCAGAACTCAATGGGTCATGGTTCCCATGTGACATGAAGACAAAAATTCCTTTTTCTTCTAATCGCTTGAATTGGTTTTTTAAGAAAACTTCTGACTTTAACGTTCTGTTTTGATTATCAAAAACATCCCCGACGATCAGTATAAAATCAACATTCTTTTCAATTGCAAAATCGATCATTCGAGTCACGCTTTTATATGTGCTTTCCATAAGGTCTTCAAGTATGTTTCGTGGCATATTTTGTCTTGCACGAAACGGACTGTCCAGATGCAAGTCTGCACAGTGAATAAATTTAACCATCTAATCACCTTTTTACTGTTTTAAGTTAGCTATATTATACCAAAAATAAAGAGGCCCATGATTACGACCTCTTTACAATTCAATCAATTATTTATTGTTGATACCATATAGTTCTTCAATTGGCTTCATAATGACACGGTTTAAGTCTTGAATTAATTCGCTCATTTTTTGTTCAGCTTCCATCAATGATTTAATGTTATCATCTTTCTCAATTGCTTCCGCTGAAGTTTGAGCACGTTCAATATCTTCTTCTAGAACTTCTTCGCCCATCATTTGTTTTTGTTGTAATTCAACTTGTACATTTCTAAATTCATCAAATAATTGTTTTGATTCAGGGTTTTCATTAACCTTATTGTAAAGGTCCTTCATGTTGTTAAACTCATCTGATTTTCTTAAAGCACTTTCCAGTGCATTTGCTTGGTCATAAACGTTTACCATTATAAAACTCCTCATAGTGAATTGATGTTCCTATTTTAACACACATGTAATCAATTAGAAAACGGAAACTATTATGCCCTGAACGACACCAATGATGCCTCCAAGTAAGAACCCAAGCATGGTAATCATACGCAATTCTTTGGAAGAAACTTCCATAACGAGAGACTCGATTTTTGAGAGTTCAAAGTTATCAATTTGATATTTTATCAACTGTGCGAGCTGTAATTTATCTAAAATTTTTTCGAAGTTTTTACCAAGATATTGGATGATATTCTCGACCAGCTGATACTTCCCTTTTTCTTTAAATGATTTAAACAGTTCTGGATTTAGTTTATATATTGGAATGTTTAACTTTTCTTCAATATCAATTTGTTGTTGTAAAAATGTTGAAACATTAGACAGCATTTTTTCTTTATCTGACTCTGATATGAGCGATGCAACGTCTCGTGCCCTTAACGCATCATATTCCTGCATGATGAAAGTCTGTAAAATGTTATTCATCTTTTCTTGATTGAGCAGCTTTAAAAACTCATTTTGCACACGATGTGTCAGACTATCTTTTGAAAAAAACACTTTTAAACTACTCGCAAGGCGACCACGATTTTCTATAAACTCATCAATCATCGTAAAAATATCGTGATAACCACGCTCAGAACGAATATACTCACGCGCTTTTCCAAGAATCATTTCATGTGTCTCAAACACATACTGATCGAGTTTAAGTCGAGACTCTGTTGGAATCAATTCATCGATATTCTTTTCATATATATCCTCGCCATATTTTTCTACATTTTTATGAATCTCATCATTTAGACCATGCAGTATCTTTTCATTTAGCGTTGGATGTATGCGGTTCAACACGTAAGAAGTGGACCATTCCTCCTGCTCCATTGTTTCTAGCTGTTGATCGATAAATAACAGCAGAAAATTCCGCGTATTTTCACTGTTTAGTTTTTCAACAAATACTTCTGGAGTGAGTAAATGGCCCATGATGATTTCACCAAGCTTCGTCGACGCTTCTTCTCGTCGTCTCGGAATCAACCCCGGTGTAAAAGGTAAAGGATATCCAAATAAGTATTTTGTTTCATACGGTTTAAATAACATTGTAATCGCTAATTTGTTTGTCAAACCACCGATTAGCGATCCAATAATTGCCATAATTAAAATCATCATGACTGTTTCCATTACGGTTCACCACCAAAAAAAAATAAAATAGCACTTAGTGCTATTTTATCAGAAGATTATAAAAACCGGAAAACTAGTAATTTTTGAAAAATGTCCAAGCTTCTCTTTCGATAATCGAAGTGAAATACGGTCTCGGCTGTTGTCCACACACTCTATACAATGAATTTTTCTTATTAAACTTAAGAAGGAGATTATCCTTCGTTTCAAGTGTCTCCCAATAGATCCCCTCAAATTCTCGATCAGGATATGCACTGACACCGCGAGAGAGTTGTTGTGCAATTTCCAAAGGATCGCCCCCAAAAGTATTGATCAACACTTGTGAGTCTCTAAATAAAGCACTAATTGCCAGACAAGTTGTCCAATTCGGTAAGATTCTCTCTTTTTCTATTTGAACCAATGTTTTTTTAGACAAACCAATCGTATCACTCATCGTATCTTGAGTGTAGCCCGCTTCAGTTCTTACCATCTTCATTTTTTCTTGAAGAACTTTAACGAACGCTTTCTTATCCATGTACTCATATACTCCTTATTTTGAAATTAATTTCATACGTGAAGCTATTTTTTCGTCCTTATAAATATAATACATGATTAATAAATTTAATAGTTATTTGCATGATTTTTTGTCATTTTTCACATTCTTATCTTCTACACACCAAGCATATTGTGCTTTAGCGCATATATGACGACTTTCGTCCGATCGCTCACTTCTAATTTGCTAAGTATATGACTAACATGTGTCTTAACCGTTTTCTCACTGACAAATAGTGCTTCACCAATCTCTTTATTGGATTTTCCTTTAACAATTTCTTTTAACACTTCCATCTCACGTCCACTGAGTGGATTTTTCTCATGTGGTAATTCTTTTTCTGAATCAATGGTCGATAAAATATCTTTGTGTATGACCGGTTTTCCGTCTAAACAATCATTGATGGCTTGAATTAAATCATGTGCTTCCATTTCTTTTATAATATAACCGTCTGCTTTTGCTTGATATGCGGGTCTAATATATTCTTCAGATGTGTAACTCGATAATATCAACACTTTGACCGATGGAAAGTCTTTTTTAATTAAACGCGTCACTTCTATGCCATTCATTTCTGGCATGACTAAGTCTAGCAGGACCAAGTCAATATCTTCATGATTCTCTTTTAAATACGCGAGCGTATCTGGTCCATTGCTGAATTCCTCAACGACATTGATATTATCAGTCGTCGATAAGAAAAATTTCATCCCTTCTCTTACGATATGATGGTCGTCCGTTAAAATAATATTTACCATTGCTTACCCTCCTATATATTAAAGCTGATATGAATCATCGTTCCAGAATTTTTATCTGATGTGATGTTGAACTGTCCACCAATTTTTTCTGTACGTTCTTTCATGTTTTTCAACCCTTGATTCTCAGGCTTAATTTCATGGGTATCAAATCCAACACCGTCATCATCGATAATCACTTGGACTTGATCGCCTTCGAATTTTAGATGGATGTTTGCTTCATTTGTTTCTGCATGTTTTCTTACGTTGTTCAGCGCCTCTTGAATAATGCGATACAGTTGAGCTTCTATCATATCAGGCACTTTGTAAAAACCATCGATCGACATATTCACATGTAGTTGGATCAATTCTGCATAATGTTCGACTGCATTGATTAATCCATTCTCTAAGCCGATCGGCTTTAGCTGCCAAATCAATGCCTTCATCTCTTGCATTGCATGTCTTGAAACGGTCTCAACGTGCTGAAATGTATTCTGCATTTTTTCTTGAGATTTTAAAGTCTGTGCAGCATTCGCGGTAATTGAAATGGAGAATAACATCTGATTGACTGAGTCATGCAATTCACGTGCGAGACGCTGACGCTCTCTGACAATCAATGTCTCCTTTTCTTGATTATTCAGTTCAATTCTACGTATCGTCGATCCGATTTGGAATCCGATAGACTCGAGTAAATTGAGCTCATCTTCTTCATACACTTTCTTATTTTTTGCACCGACGTTTAAAATACCATAACGCTCATCACCACTTAAAAGCGGTACAGTTGCATGGTGTGTAATTGTATCTTCTGTAATCACTTGATTGCGATTCGCCTTCTCTAAACGCGAGCACGCAATAATATTCGAAGCTTTATGTAATTCATTATTATTAAATTTCTGAACACACCAACACGTGCCATTTTTTAAGTAATCATAGTTGTTTGCCGCCAAGCGTTCTGGCAATTGATAGTGACCGATGAGTTCGTGCTTGCCTTGCTCATTGATAAAAATCACCCACGCCGTATCATAGTTCGTATTATCTATAAGTAAATTAATGACACCTTGAATCATTTCAAACTTATCAGTCTCTGCGTTTAAGAACTCTGCAATTTCTTTTAACACGCGCAGTTTATCTGTCATATGACTCAGCCTTTCATATATTCAATAATTTGTAACCTCTTACACTTATCAATACTCTTGTAATTTATTATAATGGATAACAGGTGAATTAGTTAATGATTAAGAAGGAGCGGTCCATGAAATCAAATCATCTTTTAATGCAAGTCATTGTATTAGTGGCACTTGTTGCAACACTCGGTTCACTATATTTTAGTGAGATCCGTGCCTACGCACCATGTGAAATGTGTTGGTATCAGCGCATCATCATGTATCCGATGGCGTTGATGAGTCTTATCTCGGTAATTCGTAAAGAAATGAACATTGCATACTATCTACTCGTCTTTAGTAGCATTGGTATTGTCGCTGCAATCTATCATTATGCTTTACAAAAATTATCAGTTTTCTCAGACCTAAATATGTGCACAGGTGTGTCATGTACGGTACAATACATAAATTGGTTCGGTTTCATCACCATTCCATTTTTAGCTTTAATCGCGAACATTATTATCTTTGTATGTTCAATTATTATCATTAAGAACTTAAAAAAAGGGAGAATTACAAATGGGAAATAAATTATTCTATGTTATTGTCGGTTTAATTATCGTTGGCTTTGTTGCAGCATTTTTTCTAATTAGAGATTATCAGAGCAATCCTGATAACTTGAGTGAATCTGGGTATTACCCGTATACAGATATCGCTGCTGAAGATTTAAATGGGCCGACTGTAGATTTACTAGATAATGAAAACTACCACTTCAATCAGACATTAGAAGAAGTTGTTGAAACGGTTCAAAATGAGACGGATGGTGTATTTGTTTATCACTGGTCACCTGTATGTCAGTTTTGTTTAAATGCAACACCGAATTTGATCGAAGCGAAAGATCAGGTCGATGCAAATCTTGTTCAATTAAACTTACTTGAATACCAAATGGCACCACAGGTGTTCATGATTGCTTCTACACCAACATTGGTTTACTACGAAAATGGTCAAGAAGTTGAAAGACTTGAAGGAGATCCAGGCAACTCGGAAGTGTTTGCTGAATTCATGCAAGCAATGATTGATGGAGAAACATTTGTGACAGAAGAGAATGTTGAAGAGTCAACAGACATTGAAGATGCAACAGATGAAGAAAACGAAGAAGTGAAAGAAGATACAGAAAACGAGGACGAATAATGAAATTTACTGTCCATGAAAATTTCGATCAACACACGCTAGAAGCGATGTTTAAACAGTTGAATGTACCAAAAAAAGATTTGCATTTACTGCGGATGTCTAAAGATATTGTTATCAATGATGTATCTGCCAATTTGCGCACTGTTTTAACTGCAGGCGATACGGTTGAACTTCCCAAAAGTGAAGAGTTCAGTCAGTATAAACCGAGCTATCGAACATGTGACGTGCTGTATGAAGACCGCTATTTAGCAGTGCTGTTTAAACCGCGTGGTGTGAAAACACACCCGAATGAGTTACATGAGACGAACACATTGATGAATCATGCAATTTATACGCTCGAGGCCGATTATTTAGAGCCGGTTCATCGACTTGACCAAGAGACAAAAGGTGTTATTTTAGTTGCGAAACACCCACTCGTTAAGAAGATGCTCGATCATATGCTTGCAGAACGTGACATTAAACGCGTGTACATCGCAAGGGTCGATACGAAACAACTGATTGAGCCACAGACCATTGATTTACCGATTGAAAAGATGCGTTCAGAGCGCAACAAGTATAGTGTTTCAGAGCGTGGGAAAGATGCTGTTACACATATTATAAGCGCGCATGTTGGTCCTGAATATTGTGAACTAGAAATCGAACTTGAGACAGGTCGCACACACCAAATTCGTGTCCACCTAGCGCATATCGGTTACCCAGTTATTGGTGATACATTATATGGCGATGCCGTATTAAGAGATTTACAGTTATTCAGCTATCGCATTCAATTCATTCACCCAATTTTGCAAAAAGAAATTCTTGTAGAATTAGATAAAGAGAGTTTGTAGCATCTAAAAACCCCTAAAGTTGGAATATTCCATCTTTAGGGGTTTACTAATTACGAGCGTTTTCTTTTGAATCGTGAGCGGACTTTATCGAGGAGCTGATTGTCCTTTTGCTGCTGACTCTCACGTGTAAAGTCAATTGCCCGCTTCATCATTTCTAACTGTGCATTGACTGGTGGCTTATCGTTTTTAACATATGCCCATGATCCATCTGACTTTTGATATCTTGCCTTCGTATTATCCGAAAGATAAATATCGTTGATTTCAATGAGCTCTTCTTTAATTGCAGGATCATTGACTGGGAATAGAATTTCTACACGTTTAATCATGTTTCGCGTCATCATATCTGCAGATGACAAGTACAGTTTTTTGGCACCATTATGATTAAAATAATAAATGCGTGTATGTTCTAAAAATCGTCCCACAATACTGATGACTCGTATGTTATCACTAACTCCTTCAATCCCTGGTCGTAAACAACATATGCCACGTATAATCAGATCGATTTTAACGCCTTCTTGAGATGCCTTTAACAAGCTGTTGATAATCGTCTTATCTGTGAGAGAATTCATTTTAGCAAAGATGTAGCCATTGCCATGTTGTTTGTGGAACTCGATTTCTTTTTCAATGTAATCACTAAACAGATCTCGAATCTCAAACGGTGCAACATGAAGCGTCTCGTAATCGGGTTTGAGTGAATAACCACTCAAGTAATTGAAGAAGTTAATCGCATCATCACCAATCGCTTCATCAGTTGTAATGATCCCCATATCCGTATAGATTTTTGCTGTTGAATCATTATAGTTACCAGTTCCTAAGTGCACAAATCGAACAAGCT
>DYYI01000079.1:0-34631 GCA_020741755.1 Aliicoccus persicus
GATGATAGAAATGCTGAAAAATATTTACTCGCCTACTTGTTTAAGACGGCTAAAATATATAACGTCAGAACGATAAAGTACATGAGAAAACATCGCCTTGAAGAGAATGGTGGGCGACTGCAAGTCCTGTCTACTGAACAACGACGCGTAAGGCTAACTCGTAATATTGAGAAACCCGAGACAAAGTATCAGATGCAAGAACTGCCTAGGCGGGATGTTGATGGGGATCGTTATGGATCGGATTATAGACAGTCAGAACTTGATAATCCGAAGAAAAAGAGCAAGAAAAAGCGCAGACGACGAGGACGCTCAAATAATTTCTTGATCATCTTTTTCCTAATCGTATTCTTCCCCGTCGGACTTGTCTTGATGTGGACGAGCCACTGGAGACTTTGGTTAAAAATTGTAATCAGTGTGTTTTATGCGATGGGACTAAATGCTGCTGGTGGTGGAGACGGTGGCGATGGTGGCGATGGGAATTTTGAAGACACGACCCCTGCCTATGAAGAAGAATTTAATAACTTTGATCAGGACAATGACCCATTCTTTGAGTAGGATGGGTTTTTGTAGTTTAAGTGGGTGTGCGTGTGCGGCAGGTTGGATTTTCTTGGTCTGCCGCACATTTTTGTTGTCTAACTGTGCGACAGCTCAGGTTTTATTGGGCTGACGCACATTTTTGTTCTCTAGCTGTGCGGCAGATCGGATTTTGTGGAGCTGACGCACACTTTTGTTAGTGAACTGTGCGGCAGCTCGGGTTTTTTGGACTTGCCGCACACTTTTGTTCTCTAGCTGTGCGGCAGGTCAGATTTTTCGGAGTTGACGCACAGCCACTAATCCAAAGTGTTCCTCAGCACCGATTTTTTCCTCGTGAGGAACAGTAAACGACCCGAAGTGTTCCACAGCACCGTTTTTTTCCTCGTGAGGAACAGTAAATGATCTAAAGTGTTCCTCAGCACCGATTTTTTCTTCGTGAGGAACGGTAAACGACCTGAAGTGTTCCTCAGCATGCATTTTCAACCTCGGGAGTCCCACCCCAATACATTTCCAAATCCATGACAATCAAAAATCACCTCAAAAACCCAAGCTATGAGCTGATTTGAGGTGATTCGAATACAATATATTATTTAATTTACACTCGCAACATAACGAACTGTCTTCGTACGTGATAGCGAATAGTCTTTTAGCTCATTAAATGCGTAAGTGTGTGGATCGACTTCAACGGACTGGTTTTCATTGATACGCATCGCAATACCTTCTGTCTCATGTGTATCTAAATGCTCCGTTATAATCGTAATGACATAACTTTTATCGCCTGTAATAATCCCAGTTAAATATTGGACATTGTCATTCTCTCCAGATAACTGAAGAAAAATTTCATCGCTGCTTCCGAGCAAGCTGTCAACGTCTTCTACTTCTGCCCAAATTTCTGCCATCGTTTGATCTGAATGATCATGGATATATCTCATAAATTCATGAACATCATCTGTTGGGATATCGAGCGTAAATTGGCCACCCGTTGTATTAGAAATAAACAGATTTAAATCTTCTGTATTTTCAAACCCAACATGGTGCAGCAACAGATAAAAAGCATTCATGTCATTTTCAAATGTACCAGCAACGAGTTCTCTCAAAGTAAATGAACCTTCGGTAAAGTCGCTCTCAGATGAACCATTCATATTAATCGCATAGTTTGATCTCACTGTTTCAATTTCATCGGTATATGCAAACTCTTGATCCCAACTGACGCCTCCGCGTTCTATTTTATTTAATGTATACGCTAGTACAGCAACTCTTCCAAGTGGTGTATTATTAAAATTTAAATCTTTATTGATACGCGCATACTGTGTCTCTTCATCTAACATATCCACTTGAATTAACGTGGGAAAATCCGCAAACTGATTTAAAATGTTTTGAAAATGTACATGTACTTCTGGCGGGTAGTCATGTCTAACAATCGTTGGGACATAGCTGTCTAATGTTTCCTCACCAACGTCACTGTCTTCTTCAGACGATTCATCATCTGACGCTTCACCATCTTCAGCCGTCTCACTATCTGACTCTTCACCATCTGCTTCTGTCGATTCACTATCTGATGCGTCACTATCCTCGTCTACCGTAGTTTCTCCACCAGGTGGACTGACGATGAGTTCATCTCCTGGATGAATAACGCCGTTAGATATGCCGTTCCATTCCTCTAAATCTTCTACGGTTACACCATAGAGGGTAGAAATTCCGTATAAACCTTCACCGGGTTGTACAACATGTATCTGTCCTTCTTCTTGGGCAAATACTGCCGGTGAAAACAATAGGGTAAAAATAAATATGCCTGTAAAAAACTTTACTAATCGTTCCATAAGCATCCCCTTACTTTCTTAACGTTTACTATATTGGTCTTGACTCAGAACTTCATTCACATCTCTGGCGATATTGCCGATTGTGTCATCTCCAGCGATGCTTGTTAAAACAGTGATAACATAGTCGTGGTTACCTTCTACAATTGCTGTCGAATGGTTCACTTGATCCGTTACACCTATTTTTTGATACGTATCATCAGCAACGACATCCAGTTTTTGTTCATCATAATCTGTGGTCGCCATCATTTCCTTAACGCTATCATCCTCATGCTCATAAATGTAACGCATCACTTGTGACATCTGTTTTGCTGTGATTTGCAGTTGGAAAGAAGAGGCTTGGTATACATCATGTGTAAATTCAGCAAATTCTTCTTCATATTCATGACCGACGTAGTAGAGCAACATGTTACTCGCCATGTTGTCTGAATTTTTTAGTGTCATTTCTGTTAATTCTTCGAGTGTAAATTCATTTATTCGGTAATCCTTATATTGCATGATGCCGCTGCCGCCCCATGCATATGATAAGGGTTGTTCATAAATCATATCGCCATACATATATGTGTCATCCCAAGCTAAGACACCCTCATCGACTTGGTGTAAAACAAAAGCAGCGAGTACGATTTTAGGCACAGATGCACCATACACATAAGTCGTTCCATTGAGCGATGCTGTTTTTTTATCGCTTTCTAAAGATTCTACATAGATATAGACAGGATAGTCGCTATACTGATCCAGTACTTCATTCAATTCGTCATGAACGAAATCATCACGACTATAAAATCCAGGTGTTTGAATTTCCAAGTATTGACCCTGCACGAGTTCTTCACTTTCTAGATTATTCCACTCCATGATTTGTTCTGTGGACACTTCATAATCATCTGCGATACTTTCTATCGTTTCGTTAATACCAACTGTGTGATACACTGGCTCATCAGCTGTTTGTGCTTGAACTTCCATACTGATAAAGAGCAGCGTAAACACTGTTAAAAAATATACTAAAACATGATTTTTTTTCATTACAAATTCACCTATTTAAGTCATTTACTATCGATTCGTTTTCATGGCTATTTAAGCGTTAGGTACAATTTACCAAAAGTATACCATAATACGAAATTATATAATAAGTAGGTATGCTTTTTATATGATGCGACAGCTTAGACAGAACGGCTTGTAAGTGATATATTGAAGAACATGAATACAGAAAAAAGGTGTAAATATGACTCAAAATAATACAATTGAAAGTCTCAGAGATAAAATAGCCGAATTGAATGATGAACTTTTAAAGTTACTGAAAGAACGTGGACATTTAGTAGAAGAACTTGATGAATTAAAACGTAAATCGGGACGACCTGCTTATGATCCCGTACGTGAATCAGAAATGCTTGAGCGTCTCTTAAATCAAGGTAGTGCACCATACCAACCCACTCAACTTCAAAGAATATTCAAATCAATCTTCGATGCTTCAAAAGAAATTCAAGATGAGAAGCGCAAAAAAGTGTTGCTCGTATCGAGAAAAACAAAAGCAGAAGACACACATATAGATGTCAATGGTACTGTAATTGGGGGTGGCACGCCGGTAATGATGTTCGGTCCATGCGCCGTTGAATCGTATGAACAAGTCGATCAAGTCGGCAAGTTGTTGAGTGAGAAAGGTGAGAAGTTTATCCGAGGTGGTGCATTTAAACCGCGTACTTCTCCATATGACTTCCAAGGACTCGGTGAAGAGGGATTGAAAATTCTTCAAGATGTCGGGAAAAAGTATAATTTAAATACAATAAGTGAGATTGTCGACACCCGCCAAGTCGAAATGGCTGCTGAATACTTAGATGTATTCCAAGTCGGTGCAAGAAACTCACAAAACTTTGAGTTACTGAAAGAGATTGGTAAGACAGACAAGCCTGTTTTATTTAAACGTGGCATGAGCACAAATATTTCGGAATACATTCATGCGGCTGAATATATTGCAGCAAATGGCAATAACAATATTATTTTATGTGAACGTGGCATACGAACGTTTGAAAAAGAAACGCGCAACACGCTTGATATTTCAGCCGTACCGATTCTAAAGAGACAAACGCACTTACCAGTCATCGTAGATATTACGCATTCGACAGGACGCAAGGACATTATGGGAGATATTGCAAAAGCAGCGCTTGCAGTCGGTGCAGATGGACTCATGTGTGAAGTGCACCCGAACCCAAGCATTGCACTTAGCGATGCAGCACAGCAGCTTGATTTTAATGAATTTGAAGCACTATACAAGATTATTAGATAATATAAATAAAATCACACCTGACTCCTAGGGGAAACGCGTCAGCAGTGAGACTACAGGCTCACGCGACGCCCCAGGAAAGCAGGTGTGATTTTATAAGGACAAACTTTTTATCTCGTTTGCATTAAATCTAAAATTCCAATCGCGCATACCGCTTCAATAACCGGAATTGCACGCGGCACGATGATTGGGTCGTGTCTGCCGTGGACTTCAAGCGTCACATTTTCTTCAGATTCAATATTTATTGTATCTTGTGTCTTCGTAATTGATGATGGTGCTTTCACAGCGACGCGGAACACAACGGGCATCCCGTTGCTGATTCCACCGGTAATTCCACCATTGTGATTCGTCTTCGTTTTAACGTTACCATCTTCATCATAATAGTATGCATCATTCGCTTCTGAAGCATGCATGTTGGCAATGTCAAAGCCACTTCCGAACTCTATGCCTTTCACAGCAGGTACAGCAAATAGTAAATGTGATAAAACAGATTCAATCGAGTTAAAGAATGGGTTGCCGATGCCTGCAGGTAAACCGAGTGCCATACACTCTATTGTACCGCCAACTGAGTCACCTGCATCTCTTGCAGCTTCAATCACAGTCTCAATTTCTTTTGCTTTTGATCTATCGATCAGTGGTAGATGGTATTCTCCAAATGACTTTAATAGTTCAGGTGTCGCATTATCTAGTGTCAGTCTTTCATCTTGAACATCCATCACAGAGCCAATGTGTGCACCAATTGTAATGCCCGATGTGTCTAACACTTGTTTTGCAATACTTCCGGCAAACACGAGTGGTGCTGTAATGCGGCCAGAAAATTTCCCGCTCCCGCGATAATCATTAAATCCTTCATAACGCATGCGTGCTGGGTAATCCGCTTGACCCGGTCGCATTTTTTTCTTCATTTCACTATAGTCTTTCGACTTTGTGTTTGTATTATGTATAACAGCCGTAAGTGGGGCACCTGTCGTTTTGCCATCGAACATGCCACTCAAAATATCAGGTATATCATCTTCCTTACGCGGCGTTGATAATTTACTTTGGCCTGGTGCGCGTCGTTTCATTTCGAAACTTACTTTATCCATATCAATTGCTACGCCAGGTGGAATGCCATCGATGGTTACGCCGATTGCTTTACCATGAGATTCACCAAAAATTGTCACTTTAAATGATGTTCCAAACGTTGCACTCATAAGATTCACT
This sequence comes from Aliicoccus persicus, assembly GCA_020741755.1. Lineage (GTDB taxonomy): Bacteria > Bacillota > Bacilli > Staphylococcales > Salinicoccaceae > Aliicoccus > Aliicoccus persicus_A. The sequence continues at coordinate 5,830 of DYYI01000079.1, forward strand.
CCTCATTGTCTTTAAACGAAAATAATGTACATCACGAGCACTGCAATAATTGCAACAATTAAACTGGCGATTAAAATCTTCACTTGCCTATCTTTCTTTTTGTTAAAGCTCATAAGAACACCTCATCAACTAAATATATGTTATCTAATGATAACAAAAAAGAGGGCATGATGCCCTCCATTATTTTACTATTCAGTTAAATTTAATTCTCTGCCTTCAACACCATGATTGATCAAGTCGTTCATCATTACATCAGATAACATGCCTACATCAAAAACAAGCGAGCTGTAATTCTCAATTACATTTTCAGGAACAATATACGTGTAGTACGCCACACCTTCAGTACCGTCTTCAATTAATTGTGAGTAGTTTCCTGGTAAAAACGGACTATATTCATCACCATCGACAATTAACCGATTGTACATGGAACGGGAGTAGATTGCTTCACCTGATTTATTATTGATTAACACTTCTAAAACAATTGCAGCATCGCCTTCAGTCACTTCATTTTGTGACACAGGTAGGGGTGTTAAGTTCGAAAATTCTACACCGACAACAGACACATCAACCGCTTCAGTTTCAAGCGTTGCATTTGTTGAAAGTTCTTCTATCACTTCTTTTTCAGCCATGTTATTGGCAACAAGAACATCAATAAAATATGGATCCTCACTCAATTCAGATGCATCGAGTACAAGATCAAGTGGTTTTGGATCACCTGATTCTATTGATGAATCTCCATCAAATGCATAATCTCTATTTATGAAAATATGTCCACCGTGCGCTTCAAAAAATTCCATTTGTTCACCACTGATTCTTGCGAGTAACGGGAACTCAGTTACACCTGGAACAAACCGATACTCTGCTTCACCGACGAGTGATTCAAATTGAAGATCTGATGGTAATAATCGTGATTCACCACGTGCAGGACTGTATATATTATTAAACAAAATTTGTATGACATCATAATCATATAAATTTACACCGCTATCATTCTCAACGGCTAGGTCAAACAGGACGAACATGAGCTCATCATTTTCATTAGAATCCGTCACAAATCGACCACCTTCATCTGTAAACTTGTACACATCGTAGCCTTTTAATGAAATGGTGACGTCATAGAAACTCTCAGTATGATCGAGTCCTTCTACAGTACCGATTAACTCTAGTGTTCCTGCATTATCAACTGGAAATTCTGCTTCAAAGACTTCACGATAGTGTTCGAGGGTACGCTCATCGTCAGCTAATGATGGATCATAATCACGGATAGTTACTTCAGGTCTACCTTCTTCTCCACCAATTTCATCTGGATTTTCCAGTTCGAAGTTTGTGTATAATTCATCAATCAATCGCAATGTATTTGTCGTTTGCTTCACATATAAATGATCCGATTCCTCATGTTCCAGTTCAGCTATAAAGTCATCTTCATTACCATCATATTCTTCACCGACAAGGACAATATCATTGAAATGGTCATATGATTCAACATAGAACATATAAACTTCTGTCCCATCTTCTAATTCTGATCGTTCAAACGATAATTCTTCACCGGTTTCACCGACTAATATTTGCTCAACTTCAAAGTATACATCAGATGTTGGAATACCCATGCTGTACGACTCATACCTCAAATGGTCAAATGGGTTAACTGAAATCCCTCTATATGTTGGGTTCATCGTGTATTGGATATGCTGATTTTCCATATAATCGTCATGTGGCCGGAATATTGGTTTATAGTCCATATAGACGTCACCAATCCACACTTCATCATTTTCAATTTCAGTTTCAATCTCTTGTTGACGCTCGTAAAGTTCTGTTATACCTTCTAAGTCATTTTCAATAATCTCTAAGTTTGGTTCAATGAATGCGCGCATGATTGAACCTTCTTCATTAGAGTGGTGTAAACCAAGCGCATGCCCAAACTCATGTGTCACTGTAGAAATATATTGTGCTTCATCTTCAATCAGTGAGTCATACAATATGACAATCTCTCGATTGGCTATACCGTATAGAAACTGACCATTCGTGAAAATGGGACGATCTTGAGATGTTGTGATAATTACATCCGCTTCATAACGGTCATCTACACGCGTAATATTTACCTCTTCCGCAATATTCCACGCCTCTACCCCTTCGATGACCCATTCAATTTCCTCTGATCCTTCTTCAAAATGCTCCTCACTGATGTAATATGTCACATCACCAAGATCTTCCTGAGCAACGGTGTTAAAACTCGTAAAGCTAAATGCATTCGTGTCATTTCCTTTGACTAAAACAGCAATCAGGCACACCATCGCAACCGATGTACCAAGGGTTAGCTTCTTTCTAATATTCATAAGAAGGACTCCTTTTTTTGATGTGAGATGAATGGTCACATCAGTTTTCGCTATGGCAGGCAACAATTGATATTAGTGAAATATTCCCTTAAAATTTTAATTTTAAACGATTTTATGTATAATCAATAAAAAAAGTGCATAAAAAAAGAGGGCGTGATGCCCTCCATTATTTTACTATTCAGTTAAATTTAACTCTCTGCCTTCTACGCTATGATTAATCAGATTATTCATCATAACATCCGACAACATACCGACATCAAACACGAGTGAACTATAATTTTCCACTGCATCTGCTGGTACGATATATGTGTAATAAGCCACACCTTCAGTACCATCTTCGATTAATTGGAAATAGTTACCTGTTGTTATCGGACTATACTCTGTGCCGTCAACAAGTAAACTGTTGTACATGTCACGTGAGTAGATCGCTTCACCTGATTTATTGTTGATTGCCACTTCTACAACGATCGCTGCGTCACCTTCTGTCACATCAGCTGCTTGTGAAGTAGGAAGTGGTGTTAAGTTTGATAGTTCTACACCTGTCACCGACACATCGACAGCTTCAGTTTCTAGCGTTGCGTTTGGTGATAGTTCTTCAACCACTTCTTTTTCAGCCATGTTATTGGCAACAAGAACATCAACTAAATATGGGTCTTCTGACATTTCAGATGAATCCAGCACAAAATCAATCGGTTTTGGATCACCTGATCGTATTGATGAATCGCCATCAAACTGATAGCCTCTATTCAAGAATATATGACCACCATGTGATTCAAAGAATTCTTGTTGTTCCGCATTGACAAGTGCGAGTAATGGGAACTCTGTTACACCAGGAACAAAACGGTACTCTGCTTCACCCACGAGTGATTCAAATTGAAGATCTTCAGGAAGATATCTTGATTCACCGCGCGCAGGGCTGTACATATCATCGAATAAAATTTGTACGACATCATAATCGTATAAGTTAACATCTGTACCGTTCTCTACAGCGAGGTCAAACAAGACGAACATGACTTCATTATTCTCGTTTGAATAAGACATGAATCTATCATTTTCATCCGTAAATTTGTAGACATCATAGCCTCTTAACGATACTGTCACGTCATAGAAATTCTCGGTATGGTCAATTCCTTCAACAGTCCCAAGCAGTTCTAACGTACCTTCATTTTCAACTGTGAACTCTGATTCAAATACTTCACGATAATTTTCTAAAGTTCGCTCATCATCTGATAATGATGGGTCATAATCTCGAATAGATACTTCTGGTCTACCTTCTTCTCCACCAATTTCATCTGGATTTTCCAGTTCTAAGTGTGAATAAAGATCATCAATTAATTGTAGTGTACTCGTTGTTTGTTTCACATATAAATGATCTGACTCTTGTTGTTCAAGTTCAGCAACAAAGTCTTCTTCACTGCCTTCTAATTCACCACCGATGAGTACGAGGTCATTAAACTGGTCATAGTCCGTAACAAGGAACTGATAAATTTCCGTACCATCCTCCGCTTCGGTCACTTCAAACGGTAATTCTTCCCCTGTCTCTCCGACTAAAATTTGTTCTACTTCAAAGTAAACATCACTTGTTGGGATACCCATGTTGTACGAGTCATACATCAGATGTTCAAATGGATCGACTGAAATCCCTTGATATGCCGGGTTCATCGTATACTGGATATGCTGATAGTTCATGTAATCATCATGTGCTTGGAATATCGGTTTATAGTCCATAAAGACGCCGCCCATCCAAACCTCTTCATTTTCGATCTCAGCTTCTATCTCTTGCTGACGTTCGTAAATTGCAGTGATACCAGCGAGGTCATCATCCGTAATTCCGACACCAGGTTCAATATAAGCAAGCATGACTGAACCGTCTTCATTAGAGTGGTGGAGTCCGAGTGAATGTCCAAACTCATGTGTCACTGTAGAAATGTATGTCTCTTCATCTTCAATCAATGAATCATATAAAATGACAATCTCTCTATTTGCAATCCCGTAAAGTAACTGGCCATTCGTAAATACCGGACGATCTGAAGACGTTGTGATAATCACATCCGCTTCGTAACGATCATCTACACGTGTCACATTTACTTCTGGTGCCTCATTCCATGCCTCTACACCTTCAATGACCCATTCAATTTCTTCTGAACCTTCTTCAAAATGCTCTTCGCTAATGTAATAAGTCACGTCTCCAATATCTTCTTGGTCTGCGTAACTCAAACTCATTAGGTTATAGGCAGCAGCATCATTTCCATTGACTAAAGTCGCAGTTAGACACACCATTGCTATCGATGCACCTAAACTTAATTTTTTTCTCATCTTCATGACGTTTACTCCTTTTTTCTTGATGTCAGGTGAACAATCCACCAAAAAATATATGGCTATATGCAAGCAACGACTACACAATCAATTAGCTATTCCCTAAATCTTTAAAAAATAAACAGATTGTGACATTTTACAGAATACCACTTACTAAATATTAATTTTTAACGCTTTAATATATTCCTTAGCATTTTCATGATTTACCAAGTGTCCACTTTTTTTGATAATTGTCAGATTAATATTTTTACTTTTTGCACGATGTAAACTCTTCACTTCATGATCTGCCATCTCACCTAAAATGGCATATTTCCTCATACCTAATGATAAAAACTTCTGGTTATCTTCAAATGGGTACCAATTTTTATTTCTCGCTACATCGACAAAAATTTTCCAGTTTGCACGGTGTAAATTTTCAAGATATTTTGAAGCTTCTTCATCTTGTAAGAGCATTTCCATGTTTTGTCTATCATTTTCAATCATTGTTTCGTAGTTTCTCGGTTTCACAAACATGAGCCCACTGACGTTTATGCTTCGGACATGCTTCGGGTATTGATTTGCAAAATTAACGGCAACAAGTGCACCAAGTGATATACCTACAATGTTTATTTCAGAAATGTTTAATTCATCCATCAATGCTTTTAGTGCATCTGAGCTATTTAAAAAGTATAAATACGGATTTTTATAATAATCTTGATCCTGATATATAACAGATTCCCCATGTCCTAGTAAATCTGGAACGATCACTTGGTATTTATCTTTAAATGAATCGACGATATGTCCGAAATCATTCATACCTGTCTGTAATCCTGAATGCAAGAAGACGATTGTGTCTTTATTTCCTTCTCCAAAAATTGAATAATGTAACAAAATAAAAAACCCCTAACATCACGTTTTGTACAATTTTACCATACAGTAACGTGAGTTAGGGGTGCGTTGTTAATCGCGTGTTAAGTTTTTAATATACGGGAAGCTACTTGGGAATTGGAAGTAATCATCTAACAAGTCTTCCTGGATACCTGAAATGAGTACCGTATGGTAAATCGGAACTAGCGGTGCTTCATCTACGATGATTTGTTGCGCGTCGTGGTAATACTGGAAACGCGTTTCTTCATCTGTTTCAACACGTGCTAAGTCGAGTAACTCATCCACTTCTTCATTCGAATAACGTGTACTGTTACCCGGTGCACCGATATTGTCTGAGTGGAACATCGGATAAAGACCGTAATCACCATCTAGAGTTACTGTTCCCCAGCCACCCATCAACATTTCAAAGTTTCCTGTAGCAGCATATTCTTGGAATGTTCCTGCTTCAACTTGAGAAATTGATAACTCGATGTTTAATTCACTGAGTGCTTCTTGGATAAACGTCGCCACATCTGCGTGTGTTCTGTTATTCATAATCACTTCAGCACTAAAACCATCTTCGTAACCATTTTCTTCTAACAATTCTCTTGCAGCATCCATGTTGTACTCAATCGGTTCAATGTCTTCGCTATGTGCGTTCACCGTTGGGTTAAGTGGTGTTTCTGCTTTTAGTGCGATACCTTCAAGCAATTCTTCAATAATGACTTCTTTATCGATTGCCATGGCGATTGCTTGTCTAACAACTGGGTCATCGAACGGTTCTACTTCCGTGTTGAATCCTAAATATGTCATGTTTGCACTATCTGCTTCACGTGCAATAGCTGTTTCACTCTCATTGATCTGCGGCACATCTTGTGGGTTCGTTGGATAGATTAAGTCTGCGTTACCTGTCGTTAATTCTGCAACACGTGCACCGTCTTCTGGTACCGCTCTAAACGTTACAGAACTTGGTGCAGCTGGTTCGCCCCAATAATCTTCGTTTCTAACGAGGACGATGTTGTCACCTTCGGCAATACTTTCAAACTTGAAGAAACCTGTTCCGACTGGATTTCTATTGACTTCAGTTAACGGTGCAGCACCATCTTCCATCGCTGCATAATCCGCTTCAATAACAGCTGGTGAAATCATGTGTCCACCCGGGTGTGCTAAGTGAGAAGGTAAAGCTGCGAATGGCTGGTGTGTCGTAATGTGTACTGTATACTCATCAACCACTTCAACCTCATCTATTTCTGTAAATAAAAATGCAAGTGGTGATCCAATATCTTCATCAAGCACGCGATCAAGGTTAATTTTAACCGCTTCTGCATTGAATGGTTCACCATCATGGAATTCTACATCTTCACGAAGAACGAATTCCCATGTTGTATCATCAATTTGTTCATAGCTTTCTGCAAGTGCAGGCTCCAATTCTAAATCTTCATTAAGTCGAACGAGTGTCTCATAAATGTTAACCATGACATAAAGAGAATAACCGTCATTCGCTGCATGTGGATCGAGTGAGTTTGGTAATGCTAAGAAACTCAAGTTTAAGTCTAAACCATCTTCATCTTCAGTAGAGGCTTCGTCATCTGTTGATTCATCTTCTGTTTCTTCTGAATTTTCCTCTGTACTTTCTTCTTCTGTAACTTCCTCTTCAACATCGTCTTCTGCATCATCTGTATTACATGCAATCAGTACGACCGTTGAAATGATAAGTAATAAAAATAAACGTAATTTATTCATTTTTTCCTCCTATTTAATATTATATCGATTGATAGTATACCATCAGTCCATTTTTCTTCCGTGCTATATGCTCAAAAATACAGGGAATTTTTACTTCGTTGATTCATCAATAATCATGCTGCCAACCTGTTGTGCATTTAGGACAACCATAGACAATGTTGCACTCGGATGAACGGAAGAACCAACATAGTATACATTCGAAAACCGGGTCGATTGTTTCGGATATTTGAAACCTTTGTTATATCTCATATCTGTCGTTACACCATTCATCGCCCCACCGTTTGAATGATACTTCTTTTGGATGTCATATGGCGTGATCGTCTGTTCAAATATGATATGCGCTCTTAAATCCTCTAATCCCATCTGCTCTATCTTACTCAGAATTCGATGTCTCAAATAGACAAAATCTTCTTTTGTGTATTCCATATCATTCAGGTTAGGGATTGGTGTTACAACTTTTAAATTTTGAGTGCCGCTTAGCGCATGGTTTTTATCTAATTGACTCGTATTGACGACGATGCTAAATAAATCAGACGGCAGCTTTTTATCTGTGAAGAAGGCTTTATCGTATTGGATCATGTCTTTTGGTAGAAAAACATTATGGAAGTTGATATTTTCGTATATTTTCGAGACACCGAGTAACATGATAAACGACGATGGCGTAACGCTAGGATAGTTGTCTATCTTTTCATTTTGTTCATCGATTAACTGCTCAAACGTCACGGGGGACATATTCGAAACATAATAATCCGCCTGAACGTGTTCTCCTGTAGATAGTTCTATACTCAATATTACGTTATCACGCTGCTCTATAGCAGTTACTTCAGTATTATTGTTGAGACTCACACCGATATCTGCTGCCAATTGCACGAGTCCTTCTGTTAAGTTATGCGCGCCACCGCGTATGTACCAGAGGCCATGTTGATGATGCAAATAATTCATCACATTATAAATTGCTGGTGTATGATATGCGCTAGAACCATTTTCGTACATCATCGCACCGAGCAGTTCTCTTAATTTTGGATTGCGCACAAACTTATTAATACTCGATTGTAACGAGATAAAATTCGAACGTTGTCTAAACATCGATAGAAGCGGATTTTTCTTGCGGTATTCTTTAAAGTCATCAGAATTACTTTCGAAATAATTTTGATAGGACTGCTCAAACATTCGCTTGGATTCTCCTAAGTAATCTTCATAATCACGAATGTCATCCTCCGATATAACGTCGTTACACTTCCTTAAATCAGCCACCTGATCGTAGAGCGCCAATGTTGTACCATCTGTAAAAAATGCTTTCGTTTGATGATTCAGCCGAACGAGGTCGATGTAATCATTGATATTGAGTTTACTCTTTTCGAAAAGTTCACGTATAATATTTGGCGTCGTTAATATAGATGAACCCATGTCAAAATGGAATCCGTCTTTTTTAAATCTGGACATCTTTCCACCAAACTCATTATTCTTTTCATAAAGTCTGACATCAAGCCCGCGCTGTCTCAGTGTAATTGATGCAACTAAACCACCAATCCCACCACCGATGATAATTGCATTCCTGTTGTTGGTCACTGTGTCACCCTTATCAATCAAAAGATAAAAATCCCTTTACCCGTGTTTACCTATTCAAAATAATTATACAATAAGTAGAATTCGAGTAAAGGGAAGATTGTGATTCTTTTATCCTTTGACGACTTGCATGTCATACATCTTGCGATAATCTTTACCCAGTGCCATCAATGTTTGATGATTGCCTTGCTCTTTAATAATTCCTTTTTCAAGCAGCACAATTTGATCTGCATGTTGAATCGTGGAAAGTCGGTGTGCAATGATGAAAGTCGTTCTTGAGTCACTGACCACCTTCATTGCATGTTGAATGATCTGCTCCGTCTCAGAGTCAACATTACTTGTTGCTTCATCTAAAACAAGAACTTTCGGATCAAATGCGAGGGCACGTGCAAATGAAATCAATTGGCGTTCACCAAGTGATAGCGTTGCACCACGTTCTGGAATGTACGTATCCATACCTTCCTCCATACGATTCAGCAAATCCTTTCCGCCAACATCAATCAACGCTTGTTTTGCCTGTTCTTCAGAAATATCGGTGTTATTTAACCGAATATTATGAAGTAATGTTCCCGCATAAATGAACGGGTCTTGAAGAACAATTGACATGTAACTGCGCAAATTCTTCTTATTAATATCACGAGAGTTGCTATCTGAGAACAGAATCTCACCAGACGTTGGATCATAAAATCTAAGCAACAAGTTGATGATTGAACTCTTACCTGACCCTGTATGTCCAACGAGAGCAACTGTTTCACCTTGCCCAACACTCATGTTGATGTTCTGCAACACTGTATTCTCTCCATCATATGAGAATTCAACATTGTCAAATACGATACGTCCATCGAAGTCAGTAAGCTCCCCTGTTTCAACAGGCTCTTCTTCCTCATCAATCATTTCAAATACTTTCACAGCAGCAACTCGTGCCTGTTCAAATACTTCCAATTGATTGACCAAGTCAAATAACGGGTTAAAGAAACGCGTGACATAATCGACAAGTAAATACATGATCCCGACGCTCAGCGCTTGTGTTGGTGATAAGTACATCATCGAGAATACAAGCACCATCATTGCAAAGACGAGAGACATTAATGTACTCGCTAAGTTATGTCCCGTTAAAGAATTTAATTTTACGAGATTCGTTGCACTTTTTGTGTATTCTTCATTAATCTCGCCAAACTCATCATAGATCTGTTTTTCTCTATTGAATACTTGGATAATTGGCATCCCGTTAATCGATTCATTAATCATCGCATTCATATCACTGTTACGTTCACGTTTCGTATGGTTAAAATCATTCGAATACTTCCGATAAAGAATCATCCATACGATAACGAGTGGTACTGCGAGTAACATGACAACACCAGAGAACACGTTGATGTAGAACACAGCAATCGTGATTGCGATCATCGTCAATCCACTGACAAGAAGTGTTGGCAGTACGACCGTGAAAAATTGTAGGATTGTTTCTGTATCATTCGTTATTCTTGCCACAACTTTACCTGCTGGTAAATTATCAAAGTAGCGAATCGGTAAGCGCTGAATATGTTCGAATACTTCATGTCGCATCCCTTGAACAACGCGTGCACCAGTATTTTGAAGAACAATCTGTGTAGCATAAGCGACAATCGCATGCACAACCTTAATTACTGCATATATAATTAACAGCTGAATGATTGGCTCCAGTAAGACACGGCCTTCACCTAAGCTAATATAGTCATCGAGTATTGTCATGATCACAACTGGACCAAGTAACTCTGCAGCAACCGCAATAATCATCAATGATATTCCTAAGATGAACCACCATTTATAAGGGATTACATATCGAAATAATCGTTTAATTTCTGTCATCGCCGTCACCCCCTGTTAAATAGTAGCGATTTTGTTCACTGTACCAACCATCATTTTTACTGAGCGTCGAATGTCGACCCATCTCAACAATTTCACCGTCATCAAGTACGACGATGACATCCGCATGTTGTACTGCTGACAATCGGTGCGTGACGATAATTGTCGTCTTACCTGCTCTTGTTTCTTTAATATTATTTATAATTCTAAGCTCTGTCTTCGCATCTACTGCACTAAGTGCGTCATCTAAAATTAAAATATCCGGGTCTTTTATCAGGCTTCGTGCAATAGAAATTCGTTGTTTCTGACCACCAGAAAGCGCGACACCTTTTTCACCGACGAGTGTGTGAAGCCCTTTTGGCATGCGTGCAAGATCACTATCAAACGCTGAGTTCACAATCGCCGCTTCTAGTTCTGCTTCTGTGGCATTCGGATTACCAAACAAGATATTCTCTTTTACTGAGCGTGAAAACAAAATATTTTCTTGAGACACATAACCGATTTTTTCTCGGAGTTCTTTCTTGTTCAGCTTTGTAATATTGATGCCATCAATCACTAACTGTCCTGTACCCGGCGGGTAAATTTTTAGCAGCTGCTTAATCAACGTTGTTTTACCGCTTCCCGTTTTACCGACAATACCGAGTGATTCGCCACTGTTCAAATTGATCGTGACATTTTTTAAGTTTTGACGATGCGATGATGGATATTTAAAGCTCACTTCATCGAAGTCAATCGTCGTATCCGATAACATTTCTGATGCGTCATCTCCTACGTCATCTTCTTTATCTAACACGTCATTGATTCGATCGAGCGATGCATTACCACGCTGCATCACATTGAATAACATACCGAGTGCAAACATCGGCCAGATCAACATATTGAGATAAATGTTAAATGAAACGACTTCTCCGACCGTCATCGTACCGTTATTGACAAGTACCGCGCCATATCCAAACGCGATGATAAAACTCATCGATACGACAAAAATCGTTAACGGTTGGAACAAGGCTTCGAGTTTGGCAACCGTCATAAATTTATTTAAATAGCTTGTTGTCATCCCTTTAAAGCGCTCTTTTTCTGCATCTTCTTGAACGTAACTACGCGTCATTCGTACACCTTCAACGACTTCAAGCGCTGATTCGTTCATCGTCCCGAAAGCTTCTTGAGCTTTCGTATGGTTCTTATGGATCATTCGACCCAGCTGCACTTCGATGATAATTAATAATGGCAACGGTAAAAGTGCCACGAGCGTTAACTGCCACGAGATTGTAATCGCCATTACAGAAATGATCGTAATCATAAATGTCGTTGAGTCGAGCAATGTAATGATCCCGAATCCTGTTGCCATGTTGACACTTCTTAAATCATTTGTGGCTTTTGCCATTAAATCTCCTGTCTTATTCTTTTCATAAAAACTCGGAGATAGTGTTAAAAACTTTTGCATCAATTTCATACGTAAAATACTTTCTATTTTGTAAGCACCACCAAAGAGCAAATACGCCCATCCATAATGCATGACGTATGTAAGAATGACAGAAAACATAAATATGCCAAAGATGATCCACATCATCTCGAACGTCAGCGTTTCTAAGTTGATCGCATCGATTGTACGACCGATTAATTGGGGTGGTATTACTTCTAAAATATTTGTTGCGACAAGCAAAAGTACGATCATGATGTACCTAAGCTTATGTTGTTTAAAATACCATTTTAACTTGCTTAAATATGAGAACATTGGTCTACCTTTTCCTATAGCTCAGCTATAGACTTCCTGTTTAAAATTTAGAAATTGCACAAAAAAAGTGCACACTATTTTTATAGTGCACACTTAAAAATGCATAAAAATAGGGTGGAACACCACCCTAACGATCGTTTATATCCGTCATTACAAATACAATGACATCATTAAAATAGATTGGGGGTGTTATTTGCATTCAATTGTTGTTGTTTTCCTAGTAAGTTGCACATAACATGGCCCCCCTTTCTGTTTTTTATTCGTCATAAGTATATATGCATAAATATTTCATTGCAAGGATTATTTTAAATTTTTTATCGGTAGTTCAATATATGACAATTGGTCTTTATCAAAAAACACCGTGTTGTGAGCGACTTTAACCGCTTCCGATGTTGCCAAAGATTCGCCTGTATTTAAATTTCGATCATACTTCGGAAATGCTGAAGATGAAATTTCAATTCGAATTTTGTGACCCGCTTTAAACACATTCGATGTATTCCAAACATCAACTTCAATTTCATATACTTCACCTGGTGTCATCAACACTTCCTTTTCCATACCTTCGCGGTAGCGCATACGCGTCATCCCATCCATCATACGAATCGCTTTACCATTCGGATGAACATCAAGAAGTTTCACCATAAAGTCCGTATCTTTACAATCCGAAGTCACATAAAGTTTGGCACGAAGAGGTCCGACGACTGCAGTATCTTCTGTCAGTTCATCGGTTGAGTAGACGAGCACATCATCTCTTCTCTCTATTGCTGAATAATCATCTGCACCACCAATTTGTGACGATACAACGTCAGTTACATATGGAACTGGGTCTAACGGATCATAGTTATAAGAATCGCTTCCAAAGTCAACTTCAGATGGATCCGTTGTCAGTTTACCATCACCAAAGCGAGAATTCGCACCTCGCTCGCTAGAAATATAGTACTTCGTAGGCACTGCATCAGGTAACGGCCAATTTTCTTCCTTCACCCACTTGTTGTGACCCATTAAAAAGATATCGACGTTCTTTTTATCTTCACCAAAATCATTATCGATCCCTTTTAAATACTTATCGAAGAACTTGAGTTGGTAGCCTTTTAAATCAATGAGTGAATCTGGTCCAAACTCCAATTCACCAAGAGACGTTGACTGATTGATGCCATGTGGCCATGGTCCCATCAGTAAATAATTATCTTTGGCGTGTTTCTTATCTGTTGTTGGATTGAACATGCGCGTGAAGTTAAGCGGCGTACCGATCTGCTCATCATCGTACCAACCGGAAATATGTAACGCCGGTATATCGATGCGATCAAACTTCTCTTGGTACGCGACATGATCCCAATAGTCATCAAATGTATTATGCTGCATTTCTTCTTTCCAATGCTTAGAATAACGCCCCGTCGCCTCATCCATTTTCTCAATGGGTAACGTCTTGTAAACTTGTTCCCAATCCACGACGTCGACGTTTTGCATCTGTCTGCCACCGACCATAAATAGCCAGCACATATGATGTGGTGAAGGTACACCAGTCGGCCATTCTACGAATGGATCACTTGGTGAAACAATCGGAATCATTGCTTTTAATGAAGGCGGTTGATGGAGCGCAGTTAAAAACTGAACATGTCCAAGATAAGACCCACCCATTGTACCGACGATACCATTACAATAATCTTGTGCTGCTAACCATTCGATAGAATCATAACCATCAATACCATCATTTCTGTACGGTGAAAACTCACCATCAGAATCACCACGTCCACGAACATCCATGTACATGACGACATAACCATTCTCAGCGAAAAACACGCCGTTATCATGCTGTGCCTTTGATAACTTTCCGTACGGCGTTCTCAGTACAATACCAGGCGCGGGCGTTTGTTTTGGCTTATATATGTCTGCTGATAACTCAACATTATCTCTCATCGGGACACGTACATCCCGTGTAATTGTCACTTGACTCATCAAAATCCTCCTTAGAATATTTATACCTAGTCTACTATAAAAATACCTCGTTGTGTATGTGAGCAAATTAGTTTCAATTCGAGATGTTTTTCTGTATTATAAGCGAGGCATAATAACTGGATTATGAATCATTAAATTAAAAAATACTTTCCTAAGGAGGAAAACAATGTTCCACAACAAAGAAACGATTCACGTAAAAAACGTTGATTTAAACGTCAGCAGTTTATCAACGATGAAGGCGTTCTATGAAAACATTCTAGGACTCACGTTGGTTAAATCTGAGGATAAAAAAGCAGCGTACCAAATCGGAGATAGCGACCATACGATCACTTTGATAGAAGTCGAAGGTGCATCACCAGAAGGACATCGCGCAGCAGGATTATTCCATATCGCGATTCTGTTACCAGATAGACAATCGCTTTCAGATTTCATCCTGCATATCCATCAAAAAGGCGTTCGCTTTGGTGCAAGTGATCACCATGTTAGCGAAGCAGTCTACTTGAATGACCCAGACGGGAACGGATACGAAGTCTACAGAGACCGTGGAGACCACGATTGGATTTGGAATGAAGATAAGGTGTACATGATCACAGAACAATTGGATATCAATGGCGTTGTGAGTGAGCATTCCGATGCAGGTTGGCAAGGTTTGCCAGACGGATCAGTGTTCGGACACTTACACTTAAAAACACATAATGTGGCTGAGTCTTTGCCATTCTATATTGAGGAAATCGGACTTGAGATTGCGACAGATTATCCTGGTGCAATGTTCATGAGTGATAAAAAATATCACCACCATATCGCGATTAACGCATGGCAATCAAACGCACCGCGCGAAAATAATGAGACAACACTTGGCTTGAGACACGTCGATGTTCATCATCCGGCTGTTGAAAATAAAGATTTAGTTTCGCCGGATGGGATTCATTTTACATTGTCGAATAAATAGTGTTTTATATGGAGCGTCTGTGTGATCAATTGGTCACGTGGACGCTTTTTGGTGTGCGGAATGGTTTTGCGTGTCTGTGAGGTTCGCTCATGGACACGCAAACTAATCTGCGTGTCTGTGAGCTAGTCTCATTGGTACGTAAATCAATCTGCGTGCCTGTGAGCAACTCTCATTGGAACGCAAACTAATCTGCGTGTCTGTGAGCGAGCTTCATTGGAACGCAAATCAATCTGCGTGTCTGTGAGAGACGCTCATAGACACACAATCCACAATCACTCAAACTCATTGCGATTTTCTTCGTCCGGATTCAAATTTTCTTCCTCAAATAACCTTTGTTCGCGTTCTAACTCCGATTCCTGATGCTCAATTTCGGCTTCTACTTGTTCAATCAAAGCTTCTTGATCTTCTAGCGATGCTTCACTATCCAATTCTGAATCTAAATTACCCAACTCTCGTTCCACAATTTCTTCACTATTTTTATCTTCTTCATTTCGCCTTTTAATCATCATAAATTCTCCTTTACTATGTATTATTATTTCTCTAGTTATACCCGCTCTACAAAAAATTCTAACGCTTACTTCTTAATTCCGCTCAAAGTTGAATTTATTGCATGGTGTGCTCACATCGTAATTTTGTTAAAATTAATACGATATGAATATAGGAGTGTTGTTATGACAATGGAATTTAAAGAAAAAGACCTAGATTTACAAAATATCATTACGGATGAGGTCAACAAATATTTAAAAAGGGATTTATCGACTCTACCTGCGTCTCGTGTAGCAAGTCCTGAGCTCATCAATAAATATGAAAAGATGGAGGTACCAGAAGACGGTCGTGATATTTATGAAATTTTAAATGAACTCGATAGTGAAATTCTAGAATATATACACCGTGGTAACCATCCGAGATCATTTTCATTTATTCCTGGTCCGGGTTCTCGTCTTTCATGGCTCGGAGATATATTAACGACTGCAAACAATATTCACGCATCGAACTTTAAAAATGCAAACCTACCAATTAGTATTGAGCGTAATCTAATCAACTATTTTGCGGGTAAACTTGGCTGGCCAATTAAACCTGCCGGTGGTGTGTTTGTTTCTGGTGGTTCTGCAGCCAACTTAACAGCGCTCGTTACTGCTCGTGACGAAAAGATTGAGTTAAAAGATTTACATAAGGCGACTGTTTATATTTCAGACCAAGTCCACCACTCGGTAACGAAAGCTTTTCACATCGCTGGTTTCTTAAAGAAAAACATTCGTCGTGTACCTGTTTATGAAGATTTCAAAATACGTGTAGACGAACTCGACAAGATTATTAAACAAGATAAAAAAGACGGATTTATTCCTGTCGTTGTCGTTGCAACTGCGGGTACGACAAATACTGGTGCAGTTGATGATTTAAACGCAGTTGCCGATGTCTGTGAATCACACGATACGTGGTTACACGTGGATGGTGCATATGGCCTGAGCCATTTACTTTCATCGAAAGGTCGAGATCTTTTCCCAGGCATTGAACGCGTAGATAGTGTGAGTTGGGATGCACATAAATTGTTATTCCAAACATATAGTTGTGCAATGGTCATTGTGAAAGAAAAACAGCATATGTTAAACAGCTTTAGTGAAGAAGCAGAGTACTTAACAGATGTACAAAGTGATGATGACGTCATAGACCCTGAAATGATTGGAATGGAGCTCACTCGCCCTGCACGTGCACTTAAACTTTGGATTACGTTGCAAGTTCTAGGTGAATCGCAATTCCGTGCGCGCATTGATTATGGACAACAACTTGCTGAGTTTACTGAGAGTGTTGTTGAAGAGATGGAACACTGGAAAATTACATCTAAAGCTAGCCTTTCAATTCTTAGCTTTAAATATACCCATCCGAAATTAACTGCCGCACAAAATAATAAGGTATTATCAAATGCAGCGCAGCGCATGGCGTCATCTGGATATGCCGTAACTTATACAACTGAACTAAATAAAGAAAAGGTTATTCGTATGTGTACGATTAACCCTGCAACGACAAAAGATGATATTATCGGTACGCTAAACCGATTGAATGAGTTTGTTATCGATGAAGTAGAAAATGTTCGAAAATAAGACTGTGGAGGTTACATGATGAATTGCCCATTTTGTGAAACTGACATGAAACAAGGATATATCAATGCACGTATGGACATTGTTTGGACACCGACGAAAAAGACGATGGATGAAGACCCGACGTTAGATCCAGATGCTGTATTATTGCCAGAAGAAAGCCGCTTCGAAGAAGAAAATAAAGAAGCATATTATTGCGAATCGTGTGATCGTGTTGTCGTAAAACCGAAGTTTTAATCATTAATCCTTTTATCGCATGTTGATATGAAGATTTTTTAAGTAGTAAATGTTCAACATAATAGTTGCCGAATAATCATAACCAGTCACTATATTTGTGTCTGGTTATTTATGCATTCAATTTAAATATTATCAAAAATTTATTTTCAATTCGAATTTTTATTGATATAATTCAGTTATCTTACATACCAAGGAGGATTCACCATGAAATTAAGAAAACCATTAGCTGCACTTTTTGCTGCATCACTACTGCTTGCTGCTTGTAATGATACAGACGAGGATACGGATACAACGGACGAAGATACGGAGGACGTTGAAGAAGTAGAGGAAGATGCTGACGCTGAAGAGGATGCTGACGCTGAGGAAGACGCTGACGCTGAGGAAGACGCGGATGCTGAAGAGGATTCGGATGCTGAAGAAGATGAAGTATCAGATGCTGATATTGAAGCGGAGTTAGATGAAGCTGCTGCTGATTTTGAAGATGTGGAGCTTGAAACTAGCCTTGTAACAATTGCAACTGGTGGTTCTTCTGGACCATATAACATCATTGCAACGACGTTAGCTGACGGTTACTCGAAAGCTTTTGGTGTGAATGCACGTACTGAAACTACTGGTGCTTCAGCTGAAAACTTAACGTTACTTGCTCAAGAAAACGTCGAATTGGCATTTGTAATGTCAGATGCGTTAATGCAAGCTGTAAACGGTGAAGAATCGTTCACTGAGCCAGTTGAAAACGTACAACAAGTTGCTGCTTTATATCCTAACTTCGTACAGTTAATCACAACTGAAGGTTCTGGTATTGAAAGCATCGCAGATTTAGAAGGTAAACGTGTTGCTGTTGGTGACCAAAACTCAGGTGTAGAAATCGCATCTCGTGCAATCATTGCAGCGCATGACTTATCGTATGATGATTTTAATGTGGACTACTTAGGTTACGCTGAAGCGGCCGAGGCTATGCGCGGTGGAAATTTAGATGCTGCATTCTTAACATCTGGTTTACCAAACGCGTCTGTTATGGAATTACAAAACTCAGTTGACCTGAAGATCGTACCTATCGATCCTGAGGTGATTTCAAATATCGAAGAAGATTACTTTACTTCAATGGATATTCCTGCTGACACATACGGAAATGAAGAAGCAGTTCCGACTGCTGCGATTATGAACGCTTTAGTTGTCCGCTCTGACTTAAGTGAAGATGATGTATACTACTTAACTCGTTTCTTATTTGAGAACTTAGATACACTTGCAAACTCTCACCAAGCAGCTGAAGATATTAGCGTTGAAAACTCGCTTGAAAATATGGTAATTGATGTTCACCCTGGTGCACAACGTTACTATGATGAAGTCGAATAAACTATTCGCAACCATTTTAGGGAGCATTTTTATAGTGCTCCTTTTTGTTTTTGTATACCCTTTCAAACAGGTTGTTTTTGAAGCAGAAGGGTATGACAACCTTTATCTTTCTCCTGATTCATTTGAATTGCATTGGGTACATTCGATTGAAAAAGAGGAATGGTTTGAAGTGTACGAAGTTGTAGATGATGGTTTGTTACTCGCAACTTCACATTTCAAAACATTTGGTGCTGGTGTTCCAGCCACTTCAGATAAAGAAACATATTTAGAGGACGGGTACGTCGTCTATGTCATTGAAAATCAATATGAAGACATGCATTTAAATGTATCTGAAAATGTTGATACTAAAGTAATTCAAGGGGACGATGAGTACTTATTGTATGAATGGTTTGACTCATATGTTTCAGTAAAAATCAGTATCAAACGTGTACCACGCATTTTTAGATTTTAGGGAGGGACACCAATGGACAATAAAAATGCTAAAGAAATCAGAGACAATGAATCATCATCAACATCGAATAATCAAGAGCCCGAAGTTGCACCAGATACTCAGGCTGTATTAGAAAAGTTCGATAGAGATTCAACAACTCGTAAGCATCGATCTAAGACTGTGTACTACATCATGATGATTGTTGCTATACTCTATTCTTTATTCCATATATATTTAGTATTCAACCCGATGCCAACATTGCAATCGCGTTCTATTCACGTTGCAATCGGCTTGGTATTAATTTTCTTACTTTATCCGATGTATAAATCACAAGACAGAGGTAAAGTACCGATTTATGACTGGATTCTCTCTCTCGGTGGTATTGCAACTGCACTTTACATATATGTTGAATACACTGAGATTATGACCGCTCGTATTTCACCAAATACTATGGATATTATCATGGGTATTGTCGCAGTTATACTTGTACTAGAAGCTGCCCGTCGAGTTACCGGTTTAATTCTACCGATACTCGCATTGATTTTCTTATCATATCCGTTCTTTAGCCATATGGACTTTTTACCGAATATGATGATGACACGTCAATATGATATCGGGGATATATTCAGACAACTATACTTAAGTACTGAAGGTCTATACTCAACGGCCATCGGTGCGTCACTGAACTTTATCTTCCTATTCATACTATTTGGAGCGTTTTTACAGAAATCCGGAATGGGGCAGTTCTTTAATGACTTGGCACTTGCTATTGCCGGGGGATATAAAGGTGGTCCGGCAAAAGTTGCAGTTGTTTCAAGTGGTTTCATGGGTAGTATCAATGGTGCAGCGGTTGCAAACGTAGTAAGTACCGGTGCATTTACGATTCCTTTGATGAAAAAAGTGGGTTACGATAAAAACTTCGCCGGTGCTGTTGAAGCCAGTGCCTCCGTCGGTGGACAGATCTTACCACCAATCATGGGTGCGAGTGCATTCATCATGGCGGAGACGACCGGAATTAACTACGGTGTCATCGCACTGGGTGCGATGTTCCCAGCACTTTTATATTATTTCGCAGTAATCATGCAAGTTCACTACCGTGCAGGTAAGAAAAACTTAAAAGGTATCTCTAAAGATAACTTACCTGTAATTAAAGAAGTTATGTTAGAACGTGGACACTTGCTAATTCCGCTCGTCGGGTTAGTTGTCATGTTATTCTTAAACTTCCCGATTGCTCGAGCGGCACTTTACACGCTTGCGCTAACAGTAGTTGTCGCAATGCTTAGAAAATCAACGCGAATGTCTGTTAAAGACGTTGTTCTTGCACTTGCAAGTGGTGCACAGCAAGCTTTATCAGTAATGATTGCGTGTGCGGTCGTTGGTATCATCATTGGTGTTGTTTCTCTTACAGGTTTCGCATCAATCATGACTTCTGCCATCGCTAGCATTGGTGCAGGTAGCTTATTCTTAACGCTATTCTTCACAATGATTGCATCGATGATTCTTGGAATGGGATTACCATCAATTCCAGCATATATCATCACAGCAACAATGGCTGCTCCTGCTCTAGCTGAGTTTGGTATTCCAATACTTGTTGCACATATGTTTGTATTCTACTTTGGTATTTTCGCGAACGTTACACCACCAGTTGCACTCGCTGCATTTGCTGGTGCAGGTATATCTGGCGGGGATCCAATGCGAACCGGATTCCAAGCCCTCAAACTGTCCATTGCAGGGTTCTTAATCCCGTTTATATTTGTTTACGAGCCGGCAATGCTCCTCGTTGATGTCGAAGGACTCGCAACGAATGCGAGAGAATACCCACTCGCAAGTGCCATTGACGTTATCATGGTTGTTGCTTCCACACTTATTGGACTCGTCGCTTTAGCAGCCGCACTTGAAGGCTGGTTTAAGAAACGTATCAACTGGTTTATAAGGATTTTGCTTATTGCTTCAGCAGTGCTCTTAATCATTCCAGAAACATGGAGTGATATTGCAGGTGTTGGTACTGCCATTGTACTTCTCAGCTTGAACTATATGTCATATAAAAAACATGGTGATGGTCATGAAGAAGAAGGCACTCAGACAATTAAATTAGAAAATGTTTAACATAAAGAAATCCGAAAATGTCAACGTGTTTTCGGATTTCTTCTATATTTCTGTGATTCTTTTCCCTATCGATTTAAAAATCAATGCACCTATTGAAGTCGTGATGAGTGTGGATATAGTGATAGAGAAGAAACTAATCCAAAATGGAAGTTCAGCAACAGCGAGTAACATCCATCCGACAAACACACCACAGAGCAAACTAAATATTACAACGTTGATCCAAACATTCTTTACAAAATAACTGATCGTATATGCAACTGCGCCAATACCCACTCCAACAATTACGTCTAAAATACCGAGTCCAGAAAACATATTAGCAATACCAACCCCAATTAAAACGCCAGGTATGAATTTTCGATTGAAAAACGGTAGGACGGATATCATTTCACTGACACGTATTTGTATTGCCATAGTACCGATAGGATTAATGACAGTAAGTGCAACATAAATCGCTGCAATTACTGCATTATAGACAACATATTTTGAATTCATTCTATGTAAACCTCTTCATTTAATTTTTTAACTATATTATCATATGAGAAACGGAGCAATTTTACAAGGAGATACTATGCATCAAATATATGAGTTTAATCAAATCATTCCGATTGATAGACAACAAATCGTAAGAGTTCTTGAAGATGACACTTTTATTATCAATCATTTTAATATGCTAGACTACATTGAATATTCAACAGAAAATAGACGGACGAAAGGCACGAAATTTAAAGTGTCACTTCAATTGAGACGTAAGATTTTTCGCTTTAAATCTGAGATAATAGATTATAATGTACCACAGTATTTCTCTATCATTACATTTACTCGTCATGGTAATATCCGAACTGAGCTAGACCTTGTCGATCACCATGAAGGCAGTCAAGTTAAGATTAACAGTAAGATAGACAATACTCAAAAATCAACGCAATTAATCTTAAAAATTATGCATCCCATTCTAAAAATGACTTTAGACCGTAGCATTAATAATTTTATAGGCGAAATAAAAAAGGACTCCGTATCAAATTTATAGATACAGAGTCTTTTAGATATTTTTATAAAAAGTCCTGAACCGCTGTATGCGCGACTTGCCCAAAATCTTCACTGTCAATCAGGTTAGCAAGTGCACCTGCAACTTGATCTGCAGGGAGAAGCTGTTCATTATCCTTCATCGCTATGAATCGTTCTAGATCTTCAAAATCTTCTTTTTTAGAACTTCTGATCTCTAATTGCATGTCAGTATCAATGACACCTGGTCTAAATGTAACAACTTTCACACCATATTGTTCATTTTCTTGTTCAAGTCTCATCACATCTGTGAACATGTTCAACGCAGCTTTTGAACTGCAATAAGCACTCCAACCAGATACCGCATTAATAGCCGCCCCACTCGAAATATTTACAATTTTTTTCTTACATTTTGAGTTTCTTAGCCAATCCACAAAACCAGTGGAAAGAATTATCGGAGCAAGTGTGTTAATTTTATAACTCGTCATGTATCCTTCAATACACGTATTTTCCGCTCTACTAACTGGTTTAACGGTACCTGCATTATTAATTAATACAATTTCATCACTGTCATTAAATTTATAATCCCTTTTTAACTCATCAACGACATGTTGAACAGACCCTTCATTCGAAAGATCACATGTATATTGCTTATCTACATTTTTGTTTTCAGTCGTTGTTCTAGTGATAGCGATCACATGGTCGTCTTTAAATTGATTGATCAGTGCTTCACCTAAACCTCTATTTGCACCAGTGATGACAACATACCTCATTTCGGTATCCTCCTCGATGTTTCTTCTATGGATACATTACCACTTAAACCGGTCCTCTAATCAAATTTCATAAAAGTTTTTATTTTAATTTCATAATGTTTTGAGTAGCAAATAACAATATCATTATAACGTTATACCGCCAAACGTTATAACGTTATAACGTTTATTAATTAATAGAGCTCCATTGAAATTTAAGAAATGAAATCTAAAACAATAACATGTAAAATGAAAGGTAATAAAAATTATGGAGATGAAAAAATGAACATAAAATATTATCCTTTAAATCATTTGGGGACTAATTGTTACTTTGTATATGATAAGGAAAAGGCAGTCATTATAGATCCTTCAGGTGAGCCAGAAATAATTTTTGAAGAGATAGAAAATCTAAATGTAAAAGTCATTGCAGTATTTTTAACCCATGCGCACTGGGATCACATTTTAGCTTTGGATGAAGTCGTTACGAAGTATAATGTAAATGTGTACATGGGTAGAAATGAAGAAGATTGGCTAAAAGAACCAACTAAGAACTTGTCCGTACGTGCATCAGAAGAAATTGGCCATCTTGTCTATGATATAGAACCAATCATATTGGACGAAGGAGAACACAAAATCGATGGTATCGCATTTAGTGTTTTAGAAACACCAGGACATTCACCAGGTAGTTTATCGTATGTATTTGATGGATACATCGTATCAGGTGATGTATTATTCAACGGTGGTATTGGTAGAACAGACTTACCTGGCTCAAATCATCCAGATTTAATAACTTCAATAACTGAGAAACTGTTTAAACTACCTGATGATACGGTTGTATATCCCGGTCATGGAGAGCCAACAACAATCGGTGATGAGAAGCTTACAAACCCATTCTTTAATTAAAAATAGCGTTATATTCGGTGTATTTACCGAATATAACGCTATTACTGTTTAAAGACTATTCTCTAACTCTGTCGTAGAATTCTTATTAAATTTCTTATCAAACCAATCGATGAACACGGTAATTGCACCGTCACCTGAAATGTTTGTTGCTGTACCAAAACTGTCCTGAGCCATGTAAATAGCAATCATAAATGCAAGTGCTTCGTTTGAGAAGCCTAAGTTAAGCGCAAGTACACCACTCGCTGCCATGATCGCACCACCAGGTACACCAGGTGCCGCCACCATTACAACGCCGAGAAGTAAAATCGTACCGAGCATACTTAACATTCCTGGCGTTTCATATCCAGGGAGAATGGACATAACAGCGATAGATGCTGTTGTAATTGTAATAACACTGCCTGATAAATGAATTGTTGCACAAAGCGGTATAACGAATTCTGCGATGTTTTTACGCACACCAAACGTTTTAACTTGTTTCAATGTTACTGGAATAGTCGCTGCACTACTCATTGTACCAATCGCAGTAAAGTATGCTGGTAGAATCTTACCAATTAGCGTAAATGGATTGACACCCATCAACGCACCAGCAATTGAATAAAGTACTATTAACCAAACCCAATGCATTGCGATAGCAAGTAACAATACGAGACCAAATACTGCAATTGTTTCAATCACTGTACCTTCAGCACCTAATCCAGCGAATACACCCGCGATGAAGAATGGAAGGATTGTAATAACGACTTTCTCGATAAGAATCTCTACAACCTTCTTACCTTCATCAAACCATTTTGACATCACATCTGATTTAAAGAATGTTAGAACAATACCGAATGCAAACGCCATTACGAGCGCCGTCATAATATCCATAACAGGTGGTACCTCTAAAACGAAGAATGGTTCTAACCCTTCACCTTCTTCTGGAATACTACCGCCATCTGTTATTGAAGGTATGATAAGTATTGCGACGATATATGCAAGTGTACCTGCAACAATTGTTGATATGTATGCTGTTCCGAGCGTCGCACCAACTACCTTACCTGAACCTGCTCCAATTTGTTGAATCCCCGAAGCGATAAAGAACAGGATAATCAATGGAATCATGAAGAAAATAAATTGACCTAAAAATGATTCTAACGTCAGTAACAATCTTGTTCCAAATTCAAATACTGACGATAGTGTCGTACCCGCTTCAAAGGCGTAATAACCATAACCCACACCAAGACCGATCAAAATGCCTAGGACTAACTTAAAAATGAGTTTCATTGTAATCACCTTTCTTATTTAATTACATATATTATACGCATAAGAAAGATCGAATTGTACACGATATATGAAATTTGTATAATATTTTACATACATCAATGTTTCACGTGAAACATTTCAGAAAACGCCGTTGTAACTCTATGGGATATAACGGCGTTTTATCTCTTATATACGATTAATATTTAAAGTATAGTAAGATTGAAATAATACAATCAACTAAAGGAGTAATCAATATGAAAGTCTACAGTGCAGTAAAGCTACCTGAATACATCATTGATATACTTAATGAAAATAAACATGAGTTAGTCATGCATGATGAGTTAACAACACCGAGTCAAGAAGAGATGTTGAATCATATTCAAGATGTGGATGCCATTATATCAGGTGTCAATACACCGATTAATGCAGATTTAATCAAGTCTAGTCCTAAACTAAAAATTATAAGTAACGTCGGTGCAGGATACAATCATATTAGTTTAGATGCAGCAAATGAACATAATATTGTCGTTACAAACTCACCTGCTTATGAATCGACTGCCTCTACTGCTGAACATGCAGTACTTCTTACATTAGCACTATCACGAGATTTAAAAGCAGCAGAACAACTTACTCAAGATAATAAGTTTGAAGGTTGGCAAGTGATGGGTTATCTCGGTGGCAATCAAATGAGTGGGAAAACTGTAGCAATTATTGGTCTCGGTACTATCGGCCAACATATTGCTAAAATATTAGAGGCATTTCAAATGAATATCTTATATGTGGATCTCGAAGAAAAGGATGTAGTCTATGAGAGAAGAACCATAGAAGAAGCTTTACCAAGTGCCGATTTCGTTATACTTCAGATGAACTATACAAAAGACAATCATCATATGATTAATGCAGACACATTCAATTTAATGAAAGTGTCAGCATATCTCATTAATAATGCACGTGGAGGCATTGTTGATGAAGAAGCACTCGCTGATGCATTAGATCAAAAGCTCATCAATGGTGCTGCACTTGATGTGCACGAATATGAACCTAAAATCAATCAACGATTACTTAATAGAGATAACGTCATACTAACGCCCCATATCGGTAATGATACGGTAGAAGCACGTAATAGTATGGCAGAAACGGCAGTACAGCAAGTGATTAAATTCTTTAACAATGATACGTTAAATTATCAGGTTAATAAGTAAATACAACACTATAACGGCAATATAAAAAGGGGCTAATATTAGCCCCTTTTTACATTAATGAATATTATTCCGCGTCTTCTTCAGAATCTTCAGTTTCTGTATCTTCTTCAGTTTCAACGTCATCTTCAGTTTCTGTATCTTCTTCAGTTTCAACGTCTTCTTCAGTTTCTGTATCTTCTTCAGTTTCAACGTCTTCTTCAAGATCATCAGATTCTACACCATCTGTCTCAACATCTTCTGTTGGTGCAGCTTCATCATATGAGATTTCGTTAACTTCTCTGAATTCTTCTACCGTTTCATACTCATCAAATGCTTCAAAGATGACTCCAACTTCAACAGTAATTCTTCCTGATTCATCTGCGTTAAATGCATCTGCAAACATACCAGTGTGTGTTAATAGACCACTTTCTTTATCCACTAACGAAATTAGACCAAATGTTTTTGTTTCTTCATCGATACCCTCAAAAGCAAAACTTTCTTTTTGGTTAATGATAGCTTCTACTTCATCTTCATCACTTTCAACTGTAATGATGTAGTGCTCATCATTTTCATAGATTGTTGCGTATTCTTCAAGCTCAAGGATTAGGCTTTCTAAATCTTCGTATCTGTAATAGAAGATTTCATTAACATCACCAATAGATTCTGTTAATGATGACTCCTGTGCAACTCCTCCCTCATACATGATCAATTCATCTGTTTCTGAATTACCATATACATTCGGGAACAACTGATCTTCTTGCAATAAGAATGTTTCTATCTCTACATTCTCACCTGACTCTGCAATAATCGCATCCATTGATGTGTAGTTTTCTTCAATTAAAGTTTCAGCGTTCATGTCTCTAATTGCTACGCCTAAGTCTAATAATGCGACATATGTTTCAAAGTCTTGAGTTTCTCCTAAAATCTCAGATAAAGTAACATCTGAAGTTTCATATTCTGTATCCGCAACCAAGCTAATAACATCATTTGCAATCACTGCGTCTTCTGACCTATCTTCGAATAAATCCGTTTCCGTCTCAGTTTCTTGTGCATTTGCAGTTACCGCTAAAGCACCCATTGCTGTAATAGATAATACTGTCGTAAATAATTTCTTCATGATAGCCCTCCAAGGTTAAGATATTCAATCTATACCCCAAAATTTTATAATTAAAAGGAAATAATGAAAATCAATTACTTGTAATTTTTACCATCAGATATTATTTCTTGTTTTAATTTCACTAATCTTTGGAACTCTTGTTCTAGTTCAGGTGATGATTCTATTGATATATCACTAAGTACTTGTGATATTTTATTTTCAATGATTAATAAGTCGTCAGAGCCCCGTTCGTCACTTTCAACTATTATTGATTGATCTATGAGCTGTTTGTCTACTATTTTAAATTCACGATCACAAGTGTTATCAATAAAACGTCGATCATGTGATATAAGAATCACAGTATTTGGATAGTTCTTTAGCATGTCTTCCAATGCTTCTACAGAATCTAAATCAAGGAAGTTGGTTGGTTCATCCAATACTAATACATCACACGCACCGACCAACACTTTAACGAGTTGTACTTTAATACGTTCACCACCAGATATCCACTTTACCTGTTCAAACACTTTATCTCCTTTAATATTCAACCGAGATAACATTGTTCGAATCGTTGTTGCGTCATACAAACTATCTTCTTGGATATTCTCCATAATGGATTTCTCTGTATCCAAACTTTCCAATTGTTGATGAAAGTAACCGACGTTTATGTGATCGTTCTTACTTAATACTTTCTTGAGGAGTGTCGTTTTACCAGAACCATTTGGCCCCGTTATAGCGACCTTTTCGTGATTTCGTATAAATAGCTTCGCATCATGTATTAAAAGACGTTTCCCCACCGTTACATCGCCTTCATAACGCAATACAAATTTCTTTCCGAACTGTGTTGCATCGTGATTATAAAAACGAACCTCTCGCACTTTATCTGGTTGATCCACTTCCTCTAATCGGTTCATTCTCGACTCAAATGCCCTTGCGGATTTAAAAAGTTTCTTTTGTAGTCTATTGTAGTAAGGACTAGAACCATCATCACCATGATCATAAGAACCTGGTGCCACATTAGATCTTGATGCCTGTTCTCTCTTACGTGCTATTTTCTTTTCTATCTCATGTTTTTCGTTGATATATTGACGATACTCATCTTCATGTCTCTTCTTTCTATG
>DYYI01000080.1:0-25049 GCA_020741755.1 Aliicoccus persicus
AAAGAATAAAACACGCATCGAACAGATTGATATTTATAAATCATATTTATCGGAAATTGAAACACTTGAATTGGAAGTAAATAGTGAGGAAAGATTGGAAGAGGAACTTCATTATTTAAATAATTTCGAAAAAATATCTACGAGCTTAGAAGTTATTAAAGAAAAATTTTCACAAGAAAATTCTCCAAACACGTTGCTGTTTGAAATCCAAGAAAAACTCATGGACCTTGTGCCATTTGATCAAGATTATGAAGCTTATTTTAAAACGATAGAAGCCGCATATTATACACTGAACGATTTAGAGCTAAAAGTTTCAGATAGCTTAAGCAGTATGGATTTTGACCGAGGACGCTTAAACGAAATTCAGCAACAACTACAAGAAATCAATCGTTTAAAGCGGAAGCATAATAAGACATTCGATGAATTGATTGAGTATAGAGATGAATTAAGAAATGATATTTACTCTCTAGAAAATATTACAGAGTCAATGAGCAATCTCGTTAAAGAAAAAGAGCGACTCTACAATGAAACTGAAACATATGGAGAAAAGTTACACGCATATCGCCTAGAGCATAAGCATCAGTTAGAAGAAAAAGTGATTGAGATATTAAAAACACTGGATATCACACATGCACGATTTGAAATTGATGTCACAAGAGGCAAGTTCAGTTCGAGCGGTATATCTCAAATTACATTTAATTTTTCACCAAACTTAGGGGAACCCTTGAAACCACTGAATGATATCGCTTCTGGTGGTGAACTATCCCGTGTCATGTTATCATTCCAGACGATTTTCTCTCAATTTAATGATCATTCATTGCTCATCTTAGATGAAATTGATTCAGGCGTAAGTGGTGTTGTTGCGAGTAAGATGGCCACGCGAATGAAACAGATATCAGAATACACGCAAACAATCGTCATTAGTCATTTGGCACAAACTGTTGCGAGCGCGGACCATCATTTGTTCGTGGATAAGACAGTGGAGGAGAACCGTACGGTGTCTGTTGCTAAATATTTGGAACATGATGAACATATAGAAGAAATAGCTAGAATATTAAGCGGCAATAACATTACAGATGAGGCGAGGCAGAATGCTTTGTCATTGATTGAAAAATTTTAATTAATACAAAAAAGTGCCATGAAATCATATGATTTCATGGCACTTTTTTTGTTTGCTAATCCTTTTTTTTCCTTAATGATTCCTTTAATCGATTATGTTTATTCTCTCGATTCATTATATAACCAGCAATAAACCATATGCCGAGCACCATCAGAATAACACCGACGATAAACTGCATGTAAACGACGGTAAATGGGTCATTTATGATACCAAACATGCTATCGCGAATGAGTTTTATACCAATACCTGCAATGATTACCGGAATAACAAGTAGCATTAAGGCTATAAACTTTTTCATCTCACACACCTCATTAAATATTATACGCAAACACGTGTTGGACGTAAATGAATCTGCAATTTAAGAATTTTTAGAATATTCCACGTTTAATAGAATATATATAAATTTATTTAGACTTATGTATAATGTGTGTAAGGAGGTCATTGAATGAAATTTAATGAATATATCAGTGTCACATCTACACAAATGATAGCGCTTTCGGTTTGTAAAGCCGCAGACATGGACGTATTGAACCCATTGTATCAACTCTATCAAGAGAGCACCATGACGTTTCATTTAGTAGATGACCAAGAAAAATTAGTGCATTTGTTAGAATCTTTAGATGCATCACTCATACAAAGCGATAGAATTAAAATTCATCACGCAGCGTCTGATGTTGAGGCTGCTGAAATTGCTGTTGGATTAGTCGCTTCTAATGAAGCACACATGCTGATGAAGGGCATGGTTTCAACATCTGTTATTCTTAAAGAAGTATTAAACAAAAAACACAATCTTATTGAAAAACCTGTACTTAGTCATGTTGCACTGTTTGATCTTCCGAATTATGACAAAGCTGTCTTAATTACAGATTGTGCTATGAATATTGCACCGACAGTCGAACAGAAAAAAGCAATCATTGAAAATGCAGTTGAAGTTGGACATAAGATTGGCATGAAGACACCGAAAGTTGCGCTACTCAGTGCGGTCGAAAAAGTGAATCCAAAAATTCAATCCACAGTTGATGCTGATGAATTGAAAACTCATTTTAGTAACAGTGAAGATTTAGTAATCGATGGTCCATTGCAATATGATCTTGCGATATCTAAGTCTGCTGCGGAAATTAAAGGACTGGATAGTCTAGTTGTTGGAGATGCAGATATTTTGATTGCACCAGCACTTGATGCAGGTAATGTGCTCTATAAGTCACTTGTGTACTCTGCAAATTCAAAAGTAGCAGCGATGATCGTTGGTGCAAAAGTACCAATCGTATTAACATCTCGTGCAGACTCAAGTGAAGTGAAGTATTTATCAATTAAATTAGCAATGAATAATATATAAAATCAATTTTTAAAATATAAAGGAGAATGAACAATGATTTTTGAAAAAATGGAACACCATGATTATGAACAGTTAGTATTTTGCCAAGACAAAGCGACAGGACTAAAAGCGATTATTTGTATTCACGACACGACGCTTGGTCCAGCACTTGGTGGTACGCGTTTTTGGAACTATGAAACGGAAGAAGAAGCAATCACGGATGTACTGCGTTTAGCACGTGGTATGACATACAAAAATGCTGCTGCTGGATTAAACATCGGTGGTGGTAAAGCGGTGATTATCGGAGATCCTAAAGAAATTAAATCAGAAGAGTTATTTAGAGCTTTCGGTCGCTTCGTACACAGCTTAAACGGACGTTACATTACAGCGGAGGACGTTAATACGACAGTTCAAGATATGGACCATATCTACTTAGAAACACCATACGTAACGGGTATTAGTGAGTCTTATGGTTCAAGTGGTAACCCATCTCCGAAAACTGCATTAGGTGTTTACATGGCGATGAAACGCACAGCACAAGAAGTGTTTGGTACAGACTCACTGAAAGATCGTACGATTGCTGTTCAAGGTGTGGGTACAGTTGCTTATGCAGTGTGTGAGTACTTACACAAAGAAGGTGCAAAATTAATCGTTACAGATATTAATGAAGAAGCTGTTCAACGTGCAGTCGATAACTTCGGTGCAGAAGCTGTTGGTGTTGATGACATCTATGATATTGAAGCTGACATCTATTCACCATGTGCGCTTGGTGCAACTTTAAATGATGACACGATTCCTCGATTAAAAGTTAAAGCGGTATGTGGTGCTGCAAATAACCAACTTGCATCAACACAAAAGCATTCTGAAATGTTAGAAGAGCGCGGCATTTTATATGCACCAGATTTCGTCGTAAATAGTGGTGGTGTAATCAACGTATCTGACGAACTTGAAGGTTATGACGAGGAGCGTGCTGTGCACAAAGTTAAAGGTATTTATAAGCAAATGGGTAAAATCTTTGATATTGCAAAACGCGATAATATCTCAACTGCATTTGCAGCGAACAAACTTGCTGAAGAACGTTTAGAAGCAATGAAAAATGTAAAATCTAAATTTTTACAAAATCCGATGCACACACTTTCTAGGAGGTAATTCCTTTGGGGATTCATATACTAGTCTTAAACCTTGGATCAACATCGACAAAAGTCGCAATATTTGAAGATAAAACATGTCTCTTCGAGTCGACACTTAGACATCCAACAGAAGTGACATCTTTAGAACTGATTGATCAGACAGAACAAAGATATGATGCGATTATGGCATTTTTTAAAGATAATAACTTTGATATTCATAATATCGATATTGTCTCTGCACGCGGTGGCTTGTTAAAACCCGTTGCCGGTGGTACGTATGAGATCAATGACAAAATGATGGAAGATTTAACGTCGGAAAAGTTTGGAAAGCACGCTTCTAATTTAAGCGGTATTATTGCCCATCGCATCAAGGAGACAATCGGTGTGAGTGCAGTAATTACAGACCCAGTTGTCGTCGATGAACTGCTAGAAGAAGTGCGCATGACAGGTATTAAAGGTATCGAAAGAAAATCAATATTCCATGCGCTGAACCAAAAAGCAGTTGCGCGTAAGTTTGCAGAAACAATCGATAAAAATTATGAAGATCTCAATGTAATCGTTGCACATATGGGTGGTGGCATTACAGTTGGTGCGCATCGAAAAGGTAAAGTCATCGATGTGAATGATGGTCTTGCGGGTGAGGGTCCATTAAGCCCAACACGCAGCGGTTCAATCCCGAATGACTTGATGATCAAACATGTGTTATCGAACAACCTATCATATGATGATGCATACAAGTTACTCACACGAGAAGGTGGATTTGTTTCTCTGGCGAATACACAAGATGCGTTAGAACTTGAGAACAAAGCGCTAGCAGGCGACAAATATGCAGAACAAATCTATACAGTGTTAGCGATACAGTTAGCAAAAGAAGTGGCATCACGTGCAGCTGTGTTAAAAGGTGAAGTCGACCAGATTATCTTTACCGGTGGTCTTGCTTACAGCAAATATTTAATGGAACTCGTAAAACCGTATATTTCATTTATTGCAGATATTACGGTTTACCCTGGTGAAGAAGAAATGCAAGCACTCGCAGAAGGTGCGTATCGCGTTTACATGAAAGAAGAAGAAGCAAAGATCTACGAATAGGAGGTAGTTATATTGGCTCATAATTATGATTTAGTCATTTTAGGTGGCGGAACTGCAGGTTATGTTGCAGCAATTAAAGCGAGTAAAAACGGCTTGAAAACGGCGATTGTCGAAAGTAAAAAGCTCGGTGGTACATGTCTTCACAATGGATGTATCCCTACGAAGTCAATGTTAAAATCAGCAGAAGTCATTACTTATATGAAAGATGCAGAAAAATATGGTGTAGATAGCCATACACCTTCTTTCTCAATTGAAAATATCGTCAACCGAAAAAATGCCGTTGTCGATCAAATGTTCAAAGGTGTTCAAGGGTTAATGAAGAAAAATGGTGTTGATGTATTTGAAGGATACGGACGTATTTTAGGCCCATCTATTTTCTCACCGATGGCAGGTACTGTTGCTGTTGAAAACCCAAATGATGAAGAAGCAGAGGCAGAAATCTTAATCAATAACAACGTATTGATTGCTACGGGTTCTAAACCACGTGAGTTGCCTTTCTTACCATTTGATGGCAACGTGGTGCTTTCAAGTGACCATATGATGAATTTAGAAGCGATTCCCGAAAACCTTGCCATTATCGGTGGCGGTGTTATCGGTTTAGAATTCGCATCGTTAATGACGGATTTAGGTGCGAATGTCACTGTCATTGAAGCTGGTAAATCATTGATTCCAGCAGAAGATAAAGACGTGTCAAAGCGCCTTCAAAAAGCACTCGCTGATAAAGGCGTTGAGTTCCATATTGGACTCGGTTTATCTGAAAATACCGTAAAAGTAGAAAACAATAGTGTGTCGATTACCTTTGAAGAAGAGACAAAACAATTCGATAAAGTACTCGTTTCAATTGGTAGAAGCCCAAACACTGAAGACATTGGACTGAACAATACGAAAATTGAAACAGAAAATGGTTTCATTGTGACGAACGAATTTTACCAAACGAAAGACAAGCATATCTATGCGGTTGGTGATGTGATCGGTAATCTTCAACTTGCACATGTGGCTACGAAAGAAGGATTGATTGCAGTAGATCATATGTCAGATCAATCGCCAATTACGCTTGACTACAACACAGTACCAAAGTGTATTTACACGCAACCAGAAGTCGCTTCAGTCGGTATGAATGAAGCACAGATTAAGGAATCGGGTGTACCATACATTAAAAAGAAAGTGCCATTTGGTGCGGTTGGTAAAGCGGTGATCGCTGGTGGCGGTAATGGTTTCGGTAAGATGTACGTTGAAAAAGAAACAGGATCTATTCTTGGTGTCACAATGATCGGACCAAGTGTTACGGAGTTAATCAATGAAGCAGCACTCGCAAAATTCGTTGATGCTTCTGCTCTTGAACTCGGTACAAGTGTTCATGCACACCCTTCAATTGGTGAAATTTTAATGGAACTTGGTCTTGACGCAGCAGGAGTAGGGATTCACGTATAAAGGAGGAAATAGTCGATGATGGATTATAAAGAGGCGGGACTAACGCCGGATGATTTAAAAGAAATGTATCGTTATATGCTACTTGCACGTAAGCTAGATGAGCGCATGTGGTTGCTTAACCGTGCAGGTAAATTACCATTCGTTATTTCTTGTCAAGGACAAGAGGCGACTCAAGTGGGTATTGGTTTTGCACTGGATAAGGCAAACGATATCATCAGTCCGTATTATAGAGATTTAGCATTGGTGACTTACTTTGGTATTACGCCAGAAGAAACGATGTTATCTGCTTTTGCTAAAGAAGGCGACATCAACAGTGGTGGTAAACAAATGCCTTCACACTTCGGTAAAAAAGAAGCAAATGTACTTACACAAGGTTCATGTGTTGCAACACAAGTGTTACATGCGGTTGGTGCAGCATTTAAATTCAAAGTGGACAATGAGCCACATATTGCTCTGACAACACTCGGTGAAGGTTCATCAAACCAAGGTGACTTCCACGAAGGATTGAACTTTGCTGGTACACATGACTTACCATTCATTTGTATCATTGAGAACAACAAATATGCGATTAGTACACCAACTGATTTGCAGTATGGTGCTGAGAAATTATCTGATCGTGCGATTGGTTACGGAATGTTCGGGGAACAGATCGATGGAAATGACCCGATTGCGGTCTATGCATCTGTTAAAAAAGCGCGTGAACGCGCAGTGAACAATGAAGGTGCAAGCTTAATCGAAGCGATGAGTACGCGTTTAACGGCACACTCTTCGGATGATAACCACAACTTATATCGTACGAAAGAAGATATCGAAGCGATGAAAGAAGAAGATTGCATTAAATTATTTAGAGTATATATGCTTGAAAATAATATCGTAGACGAAAAATGGATGGAAGAAATTGATGCTGAGCTTAAACAAGTGGTTCAAGAAGCAACGAAGAAAGCTGAAGCAGCACCATATCCAGCGCCAGAAGATGCACTGAAAAATGTCTATGAGGAGGTTAACTAATCATGGCGAAAATGACATATTTACAAGCGATTACAGATGCGCTTGATTACGAAATGGGCAAGGATGAAAATGTCTTTATTTTCGGTGAAGATGTTGGATATAAAGGTGGCGTATTCGGCGTCACAGTGGGTCTCCAAGAAAAATACGGAAAGTGGAGATGTTTAGATTCACCACTTGCTGAGAGCAACATCGTCGGTATGTGCCTTGGTGCAGCGATGATGGGTAAGCGTCCTGTCGCTGAAATTCAGTTTGCGGAGTACATTTTACCTGCCACAAACCAAATTTTAAATGAAGCAGCAAAAATCCGCTATCGTTCAAATGGTGACTGGAATGCACCGTTGGTCATTCGCGCACCATTCGGTGGTGGTATTCACGGTGCTTTGTATCATTCTCAATCAATCGAAACAATTTTCGCTTCAACGCCGGGATTAAAAGTTGTCATTCCTTCATCTCCTGCAGATGCAAAAGGGTTACTGATCTCTGCAATTCGTGATAACGATCCAGTATTATTCTTTGAGCACAAAAAAGCTTACCGTTTACTTAAAGAAGACGTACCTGAAGGTGAACATACTGTAGAAATCGGTAAGGCTGATGTAAAGCGTGAAGGTGACGACATTACGATCATCACTTACGGTTTAATGGTGAACTATGCCTTGCAAGCAGCCGAACGTTTAAAAGAAGATGGCTATGAAGCAGAAGTTGTCGATTTACGTACGGTCTATCCGTTGGATAAAGAAACAATCATCAATGCCGCTAAGAAAACAGGTAAAGTATTACTTGTGACTGAAGATAATTTAGAAGGTTCAATTATGAGTGAAGTGTCTGCAATCATCGGTGAAAATTGCCTCTATGATTTAGATGCACCAATTATGCGACTTGCTGGTCCAGATGTACCTGCAATGCCATATTCACCACCGATGGAAGACTTCTTTATGGTCAATCCTGAAAAGATTTACGACAAGATGAAAGAACTAGCCGAACACTAGGAGGTCAATGTAATGGAAGAAATTAAAATGCCCAAACTTGGTGAAAGTGTAACCGAAGGTACCATCGAAAAGTGGTTAGTTTCACCAGGAGACACGGTCGAAGAATACGATCCAATTTGTGAAGTTATTTCTGACAAAGTTACAGCAGAAGTACCTTCAGTATTCGCCGGTACAATTAAAGAACTCATTGCGCAAGAGGGTGACACAATTGAAGTCGGCGGTGTCATCTGTACGATTGAAACTGAAGGTGGTAGTGCTTCATCTGAAACACCAACAGTCGATAAAAAAGAAGACGTGGAGTCTGTGGCTGCACCGACTAAAGAAGCTGCCGTTGAAGAAAAATCTGAAGGTGCTTCAGAAGAAACAAAACATGTCACACAACAGATGGAGAAACCAGAAAACGCAAGAATTTCTCCAGTTGTGATGCGACTCGCAAGTGAAAACAATGTGGATCTAAATCAAGTGTCTGGAACAGGATTTGAAGGACGCATTACGAAAAAAGACATTCTTAATTTCATCGAAGAAGGTCCAAAATCTGCACCTGTTCAAGAAGAACCAAAAGCAACTGAAACACCAAAATCTGAAAAAGCAGCACCTGTACAAACAGCATCTACGCCTTCAGCGGGTGAAGAAATCCCTGTCGCAGGCGTACGTAAAGCAATTGCAGCGAAAATGGTTCAATCGAGCACTGAAATTCCACATGCTTGGCTCATGATGGAAGTGGATGCAACGAACTTAGTAAAAGTGCGTACACATCATAAAGAATCATTTAAGAAAAAAGAAGGATTCAACTTAACATTCTTCAGCTTCTTCGTAAAAGCTGTTGCTGAAGCAGTGAAAGAATATCCAATTATGAACAGCTCTTGGCAAGGTGATAAAATCGTTGTGAACAAAGACATCAACGTATCTATTGCTGTTGCTGGCGACGATAAGCTATATGTTCCAGTCATTAAAAATGCGGATGACTTATCAATCAAAGGTGTCGCAAAACAAGTATCAGAACTTGCAAACCTCGGTCGTAACCATAAGTTAACTTCTGCTCATATGAGTGGTGGAACGATTACAGTAAATAATACTGGTGCGTTTGGTTCAATCCAAAGCATGGGTATTATCAATCACCCACAAGCAGCGATTTTACAAGTGGAATCGATCGTTAAACGTCCGGTAATTATTGACGGAATGATAGCACAACGCGATATGGTAAACCTATGTCTATCCATTGATCATCGTATTTTAGATGGACTTGTTGCGGGTAACTTCTTAAAGCTTGTTAAAGAGAAAATCGAAAACATGAGTATTGAGAGCAGCTCAATCTACTAACTTTACTTTTTTCTCATTCATATATAGAATTTAATAGAGACTATTAAAACCTTATTATTTAATATAATAAGGTTTTTTATAAAAGGAGTATTTTGTATGGAAATGGATTTTCAAATGTACATGAACGATATCGTTACAAACGCACGCAATGATATGGATGAAGCAGGCTATACTCAAATGCGTACAGTTGAAGACGTGAAGAATCATCTGTCAAAAGAGGGGACATCGGTCGTATTCGTTAACTCGGTGTGTGGTTGTGCAGGCGGTATTGCACGTCCAGCTGCAAAACATGCAACAGCATTCGACCATTTACCGGATCAGTTATTAACAGTTTTCGCCGGACAAGATAAAGAAGCGACAGAAGCAGTGCGTGAGCTCGCACCAGACTTTATTCCATCTTCACCATCGTTTATGTTGTTTAAAGATGGTAAAATTGTTGATATGATCGAGCGTCACAATATCGAAGGTCATGAAACGATGAGCGTCATTACAGATTTACAATCATGGTTTATGGAGCACGGAAAAGAAGTATAAATAAAAAAGAGGTCATTATGACCTCTTTTTAATGCTACATAGTCGTTAACATACTTAATCCAAACAATAATCCAGATACGACGATTAAAAAGACCATTGCCCAAATGATTATTCGTTGTACTCTTTTGTTTTGCATGAAATCATCCTCAAAAAAATTTACTTTATACATTATATACTACCACAAATAGCCATTCAAGAAAGGTGTAAAAATATGAATAAACAACGATTGATTGACACACTCTTAACACTTGTTCAAATTAATTCAGAATCTGGTGATGAACGACTGATTGCAGATCATCTCGTAAAGGAATTAAAAGGTTTAAACATTGATGTAATTGAGGATAGCTCTCAAATAGAAACGGGTTACGGTGCAGGGAATCTATTCGCTAAAGTTCCGGGTACACTTGATGTAGAACCCGTATGCTTCATGGTACATATGGACACTGTAAAACCAGGTAATAATGTAAAACCAGTTGTTGATGATACATATATTAAATCTGACGGCACAACAATTTTAGGTGCAGACGATAAAGCAGGTATCGCTGCATTAATCGAAACAATTCGTGTCTTACAAGAAGAAAATATTCAACATGGTGATATCGAAATCATCATCACTGTCGGTGAAGAAACAGGTCTAGTTGGTGCAAAAGCATTTGACACAACTCAAATTAAATCTAAATTTGGCTATGCAATCGATGCGCCAGGTTTGGTAGGATCAGTTGTAATAAAAGCACCGACTCAAAGTAAAATCGATGTCGACATCCACGGCAAGACAGCACATGCTGGCGTTGCACCAGAACTCGGTGTGAGTGCAATTGAAATTGCAGCGCGTGCAATTGCGAATATGAAACTCGGCAGAATCAATGAAGAAACAACAGCAAACATCGGTAAAATTACTGGTGGTGACTCAACCAACGTTGTGACAGAACATGTTGAATTAAAAGCAGAAGCGCGCAGCTTAGTAATGGAAAAATTAAATGCTCAAGTCGAACATATGAAAACTGTTTTTACAGAAACAGCAGCAGAAATGGGTGGACAAGTAACATTCAATGAACGCAATGTGTATGCGCCGATTAATGTCAGTCCAGATCGTGAAGTGATCACAACAGTTGTCGATGCAATCAATAATATCGGTCGCACACCAGAACTCGTCAGCTTAGGTGGCGGGAGTGATGGAAATATATTCTCAGAAAAGGGTATTGAAACAGTAATACTCGGACTGGGCTATGAAGAAATTCATACGAAACAAGAGCGCATGCCAATCAGTGAACTAGTTAAAATTACAGAACTTATCATTGAACTTATTCAAGTACAAGCAAAAAAGGAGAAATAAACATGCAATATGATATTGGTGTAGTTGGACTAGGTGTCATGGGTGCTAATATTTCTAAAAATATATCTAAAAATGGATTTAAAGTGACGACGTTTGATTTCTTTGATGAAGTTAAAGTTGCGAGAGAATCAGAGTTAAATGAGTATGATGTACATATTTCAGATACAATCGAAAACTTTGTGCATCAACTCGCTTCTCCAAAAATTATTTTAATGCTTGTAAAAAGTGGGGAAGTGACGGATAACACAATCGATCGATTAGTTCAGCTTTTAGATGAAGGCGATATTTTAATTGATGGTGGGAATGAAACATACACAAATACCGATCGACGCAGTAAAGCATTAAAAGAACAAGGCGTTCATTACATCGGCATGGGTGTGAGTGGCGGTGAAGAAGGTGCACTAAATGGACCTGCATTAATGCCTGGCGGCGATAAAGAAGCCTACGATAAAGTCTCATACATCTTCAACCAAATCGCAGCTGTGGCTGATGATGGCAGACCGAGTGTGTCGTATATCGGACCAGAAGGTAGCGGACATTATGTAAAAATGGTACACAATGGTATTGAATATGCGGATATGGAACTCATCAGTGAAGCGTATTACTTCATGAAGTATGGATTAAATATGACCAATCAAGAAATCAGTGATGTTTTCCATGATTGGAATGATGGCGAACTCAACAGCTATCTGATTGAGATTACTTCAGAAATTCTTAAATTCAAAAATGAAGATGGCGAATATGTCATTGATATAATTCTTGATCGAGCAGGTCAAAAAGGTACGGGTAAATGGACAGGCATTGAAGCATTATCACTCGGCATACCATTATCAATGATTACAGATAGTGTGTTTATGAGATGTTTATCGAGCTTAATCGATGAGAGACGACGTATTTCAGACGTGTATAAGAACGAAGTGAAAATCATAGAGGATGATAAAGAAACACTATTAGAATCATTAAAACGAGCACTGTACTTAAGTAAAATACTTGCTTACCAACAAGGATTTAGATTATTACAAGAAGCAAGCGATGAATACAATTGGGATTTAAAACTTGGTGAAATTTCTATGATTTGGAGAAAAGGGTGTATCATTCGTGCCCAGTTCTTAGAAAAGATAAACCAAGCATATGAAGACAATCCTAATTTAGATAACTTAATATTAGATGACTATTTTAAAACGATTGTAGATAACTATCAGCAAGATTTAAGAGTGATCGCTGTGACTGCGATTAATCACAGCATTCCTATGTCAGGATTTAATAGTGCGATTTCTTATTTCGATAGCATTACGAAGTCACGAACGAGTGCGAATATGATACAAGCACAACGTGATTATTTTGGTGCACATACGTATGAGCGTGTGGATAAAGAAGGCAGCTTCCATACGAATTGGTTTTAAAGGATAAAAGAATGAAACAAAATAAAAAATTCACACTTGACTCCTAGAGAAGCAAGTGTGAATTTTTTTAGATTAAAATCATAGATGATCTTTATTCATAAATCGGTTGCCATACGACAAATTTTGTTTCGGGAGCTTCAAAATTATATCTTGATTTTAACACTTCAATCGAGAAGTTCGCGTTTAATTCACGGTTTGTTTTAAAGCGCCATTTGCGATAGATATATTTGTATACATCAGGTATCGCTTTCGTTAATGGTCCGTGACTTTCAAAAATTACGAATTGACTCGATTCTGTATACGTTTCATCGAACGGTGCTTCATATGTAGATGAGACGCCGACAAAGAGTTCAATCTTACCATCAATATATCGTTCATACAGTATGAGCCCTTTGACCTCACCGTTGTTATACTCTAAAATCTCATCGAGAATATCATGTTTCTCAAGTTCATTTAGCAACCATGTCTTTTTCTCAGTACTATAGCTATTCACATCGAAACTTTCAAATACTCCGACCATTCTAAAGCTTGGTATATAACGCGTTGTTGAAAGTAAATTCGGTGCATCGGTCGGTACGACTTCAAATGAAATACTATTCGTTACATTCAATTTTTTATAATTCTTTTCGACATCATAGGCAGATATACCAAATTCCTTTTGGAAGATCTCTTTGAAATGATCCACATCCCGGTACCCATAATACTTGATGATATCGACCATTCTGCGATGTCCTTCATAGAGCTCATAAGCGATTTCAGACAGTCGTCTTTTCGTTTGATATTCAAGCGGTGTTGAACCGACGAGTGAAGAAAAGATCGTATTGAATGATTTATGTTCGACACCAAGCAGTTTCAGCTCTTGATCGAAATCAATCTCTTCTCTTAAATTATCCTCAATAAAGACGATGAATTTTTCAATAAATTTTACAGTCTCCATATAATCCTCTTTCTATACATCCCACCATTTATAGCCATCTCGTTGTACGAGCAGTTGGCTTTTAACCGGTCCAAGTGAACCTGAACGATAATTCGGGAATGGTGCGATGTCCGTTTCCCATGTGTTAATCACTGGATCAACGATGTTCCATGCGAGCATTAATTCATCTAAATGCGTGAAGTTCGTTGAATCCCCATTTAAACAATCATATATCAAATTCTCATATGCATCAACGTTCGCCACTTCTTCAGCAGTTTCTACGGTATACGACAAGTTAACTGTTTTCGTGTCATTTAATCGTGAGTCGTTCTTTACATTTAGATGGATTGAGATACTTTCATCGGGCTGGATATTGATGACAAGTAAGTTTTTAGCTAGTTCATGATGTGTGTCATCCATATGATACAAGTTACGCGGTACTTCTTTAAATTCAACGACAATTTGTGTTCGTTTGTCTTTCATACGCTTACCGGTACGAACATAAAACGGTACGCCAGCCCACCTAAAGTTATCGATATAAAGACGTGCTGCAATGAATGTCGGCGTGTTTGAGTCATCTGCAACATTCTTCTCATCACGATAAGCAGAGACTTGTTCATTGTGTATCGTTCCTTCGTCATATTGACCGCGAATAAAATTCGATTTAATTTCTTCTGGTTTATAACGCCTGATACTTTTTAACACTTTTACTTTCTCTAAACGGATATCTTCACTGCTTAACGTTGAAGGTGGTTCCATGGCGAGTAGGGAGACCATCTGCAACATGTGATTTTGGAACATATCACGAACGACACCGCTCTGATCATAATAATTTCCACGATCTAGTACACCGAGTGATTCGGACGATGTAATCTGCACATTTGAAATATAATGATTATTCCAAAGCGGTTCGAACATTGAGTTACTGAAGCGAATGACTTCAATATTTTGTACCATTTCTTTTCCTAAGTAATGGTCGATTCGATAGATTTCTGATTCATCAAACGTGGTTGAAATTGCTTCGCTCAGTTCGGTTGCACTTGCTAGGTCTTTACCGAACGGTTTTTCTATGATCAAACGTTTGAAGCCATGTGTCTCTGTAATTTTTGAATCGCGTAAACGGTCACTTACGATTGAGAAAGTTGAAGGTGGTAGGGCAAAGTAAAACAGACGATTACCTTCTGTTTGATAACTGCTTTCATGTTTTCGGACTGTTTCATTTAGGCGAATAAAGTCATCGAGATTATCGTTATTAACACGTTGGTAATAGACACGTGATAAAAATTCATCTAATTTGTCGTATGATGTAATCTTATCGTGTGCGTGAATGGATGATTTAACGATTTCTTTATATTCATCATTCGATATATCTTTTCTACCAATTGGAACGAACACGAATTGTTCTGAAAGTGATCCTTCTTGGAATAGATGAAATATTGAAGGTATCAATTTACGCTTACTTAAATCACCTGTTGAACCAAAGAGTAAAATTGTTGCTGGAATTGGATTATGTCTCATCTTCGTCTTCCTTTTTTAAGATAATTTAATTATTCCACTTGGAATACAAAAATACAACAGAATGAACTATGCTATAATTATGTAATTAATTTAGGATGGAATGTGATTTTATGAAACTTCATATACTCGGATCTGGTGCAGGATTGCCGTCAAAAGAAAGGCATACACAATGTATTATTTTAGACCTTGTTGATGAAATAAATCAATACTATTGTGTCGATGTAGCAGAAGGCATGCAACATCAGATGCTCAATACGAACATTAAACCTTCAAAGATAAAAAATCTATTTATTACACATCTGCACGGTGACCATATATACGGATTGCCTGGATTTTTATCGTCTAGAGATCATCAAGGTGGCAAGGATATTCCACTCACTATTTATGGTCCAGTAGGACTTAAAAAATGGCTTGAAGTCACGCTCGAAACATCACGATCACACATCTCGTATCCACTTGAGATTATAGAAGTGAAACCATTTCAATCGTTTCAAGTAGATAACATGACGATTGAAGTAATACCCATGCAACACAACATAGAATGTTTCGGCTATATATTCACTGAGCAAAGTGAAAAAGGCGAATTGCTCGTTAGCAAGTTGCGTGAAATTGGCATTGAGCCAGGTCCGATCTATAAAGAAATAAAAGAAAGTGCGACGTTTGAACATGATGGTAAAGTGTACGCTACGAATGATTTCCTCGGTCCCGAAAAAATAGGGCGTAAAGTTATTATACACGGTGATACACGTGTTATTACGGATGATGATTATAAAGAGAAACTAGATGGTGCAGACATAATTGTACATGAAGCC
This sequence comes from Aliicoccus persicus, assembly GCA_020741755.1. Lineage (GTDB taxonomy): Bacteria > Bacillota > Bacilli > Staphylococcales > Salinicoccaceae > Aliicoccus > Aliicoccus persicus_A. The sequence goes on from DYYI01000080.1 coordinate 15,916, forward strand.
ACATATCTAGATGGTGAAATAGAAAAAGCACATCAGTATCACCATTCGGAACTATCTGAAGTGCTTTCTAATTTTAAATCAATTGATTACGGTCAGTTGTTAATCACGCATATTAGCAATCGTTATGAAAGTGACGATATTATGCGATTTCAAGAGAAATACAAAAATGATTGTATCTTTGCATCAGATTTTTTAGAGATTACCATCCCGCGTAAGTCGTAAGGAATTCTTCAATTTTCTTTTTATATGTTTTTGGGTTACGGTTATAACTTTCTACGTGTCCACCGCGTTCAGGATACCAAGATGCCTTGGGTCCTCTTTTTAATTCATACAATCGTTTCGTCTGATCGACAGAGATGAATTTATCCGGTTTTGAGTGAATGAACAATATAGGCTGCTCGATCTTGTGGATCACTGCTTCTGGATTGACAGCGTCGACAGAAAACTTGCTTCTAAAATGGAAGAACACATTTGCTACTTTTAGCACGATTGGTGCGAGTAATTTTGATTTCTGGTTAAAGATGGATAACAGTTGTTGTTCAAACGTTGAGAATGATGCGTTTGAGATATAAAATTTCGCACGGTTTGAAAGTTCACCTGCGTAGAGTAACATCGTTGCAGCACCCATCGATTCCCCATGTACACCGACTTCAATATCTTGACCAGCACTGAAGTCATCAATTAAGTAGTCGATGACAGATTCTAAGTCGAATTTCTCATAGTAACCATATGTCGATGTTAAACCGCCACTATCTCCATGACGTCTCGCATCGAATATGACACAGTTATATCCCATGTCAGTAAATAGGTTAACGTATTTAACCATACTGATTTTATTTTCAGTCACACCGTGACAAATGACGACCCATTTATTCGTCTCATTCGGCGTAATAAATATCGTATTTAACTTATAGCCAAATTTTGAATCGATATCGACCACTTCTTGTGGTAACTTTTTAAACGCATTGATATCCATGCGCTTCGCACGTGTCTCTCGTCGAATGATGACTTCGACATCGCGCAGTTTAAAAAATAACACCTGTTGTGTGACATAATAGCTTAGGCCAACAATACCAATAAACATGAGAGAAATAAGTCCGCTTAAGAAATATGCAATTTTTCTCATGGTCTGTGTTCCTCATACTTTAAAATATTCAACTGTTTATAAAGATCATCATATTCAGATGCATCTAGCGATGATGCATTGTTAAATGCTGTGACATTCTCTTTTAGCTGTTCAAGTGAACTAACGCCATTTACAATGACTGCATTATGATACTTTAAAAAGCTGTAAGACAGCTCAGTTAAACTGTCGTACTTTTCTTGTAGAGTAGATAGTTGATTAACTAATTCATCTTTATTAATGCCAAGAACACCACCTTTATGTTTTTTAGATAGTACTTCTAAGTACTTATCTGTCAGCAAACCTTGCATCAATGGTCCGCGCGCAAGCATGACAATGTCATCTTGAATCATGTCTAACGTTTCAAGTGGACGATTGTCTAAAATATTAAACTGACTCATCAGTGTGCTGATATTACTATTTTTTGCATAGTAGTCGATGACATTTAATCGAATTGAAGAGATGCCATAACTTTTAATGATGCCTTCTTGCTTTAGCGATTCGAATGCTTCGATTGTTTCGTCTTTATTGTCTTCAATCGTTCCGCCATGCAATTGATACAGGTCAATGGATGAGACGTTCAGTCTTTGTAATGAATCCTTTACACTTTCAATAATGTGTTTTTTACTCGGATTCCAACCGATTTGTTCTCGTTTCATTTCATTGAACTTGTTGCCGACTTTTGTTCCAACAGTGAAATTATATTGAGAACGGTATTTCGATAAAATTTCTCCAACAACTTTTTCATTGTCTCCAAACTGGTATAAGTCAGCCGTATCAAAATAATTGATGCCGACAGAAAGCGCATATTCGATAATGGCTTCGACTTCTATTTTATTGTCTAATGGAAGATTCATCATTCCAAGTGAGAACTGTGAAATGGGTTGTTGATCTTTCGTATGAATGATTTTCATAAGTGACCTCCTACGTAACTTCATGAATATTATAGCAACAACACGTGTATAATAAAAATATCTGCCCTTGAAATTTTGCAGTAGATTTTTTAAAAATGAGGTAATCTAATGGATGAATTATATGAGCAATTAGTTGAACAAAACATTGTTTTCGATGGTAATGTAATACGTGTTGAAAATAACAAAGTTCGCCTGCCGAATGGCAAAGAAGCGAATCGAGAAGTTGTATATCATCGCGGCGCAGTTTGCATAATTGCAGTTGTTGATGATTATATGTATTTCGTAAAGCAATTCAGAGTTGCACCAAATGAGACTTTGCTTGAAGTGCCAGCCGGGAAAATTGAGGTCGATGAAGCGCCAAAAGTCACAGTTGTTAAAGAATTAAAAGAGGAAATCGGAGGCGTATGTAGCGATGTCAGTAATGTTCATCAGTTCTATGTTTCACCAGGATTTTCTGATGAACTTGTCTATTTATATGTTGCTCACGATGTGAAGCTGGAAGAACAAGCCCTTGAAGAAGATGAGTTTTTAGAAATTGAGAAAGTACATGTAAATGATTTACCCGCTCTATTACAATCCGGACGTGTGCGGGATGCGAAGACAATCATTGCAATACAACATGTACTTTTAAACAGTTAACAACAATGTAATTGATGCACTATATCTGTTATAATTGTTATGAATATTTTAGGACGGGGTGTAAGGATGGAAACGAGAATACAATCAATTAAAAAAGCATTGCAAGATGCTAAATATAAACTTACACCACAGCGTGAAGTGACGGTCCGCGTGTTGCTAGAAAACGAAGAGGAACACCTAACAGCTGAGAATATATTCATGATGGTAAAGGATAAGTACCCTGATATTGGCTTGGCAACAGTGTATCGTACATTGGAACTGCTCAGTGAGTTACGAATCGTTGAAAAGATTCACTTTGGAGATAATGTGAGTCGATACGACCTGTATAAAGAAGGTTCAGCACACTTTCATCACCACTTAGTATGCACAAACTGTGGATTCGTTGAAGAGATTGAAGAATATCTTTTACGGGAAGTAGAAGAAAAAATTAGAAAAGAATATCAGTTTGAAATAACAGATAATAAACTAATTTTTAATGGAATTTGTAGAAGGTGCAGAACGGACATAGAGGGAAAAGATGATTAAAGATCATTTAATTGATGAATACGTGTTGTTTCTCACTGTAGAAAAAGGATTAAGTCAGACGTCTATTGATGCATATAAAACAGACTTAAGACAATATCAAGTCTATATAGAAAATAAAAATATAATAGATATCAATAAGATCAGTACCGATGTCATTATTGGGTTTTTGAAACAGCTTTCAGATGATGGTAAAAGTAAAAAAACAATGAGTCGAATGCAATCGACGATTAAAAATTTCCATCAATTTTTGATGAATGAGCAAGCGATGACACACAATCCGACGATTAAACTTTCAAGTATTAAACAAGAGACGACAATCCCTGAATATTTAACAGTCGACGAAATGAATCGGTTGCTTGAGACGCCTGACAACACACCGGCAGGTATTCGTGACCAACTCATTATGGAAGTTCTATACGCGTGCGGCTTACGTGTCAGTGAAGTCATAGCACTTAAAACTGATGATTTAAATTTGGATATGGGATTTATCAAAGTAACGGGTAAAGGTAGTAAGGAAAGAATCGTGCCTGTTACTGATTTTGTGAGCCGATTAATCAAGGATTATATATCTGGCGTGCGATTGGATTTGTTAAAAGAATTAAATACAAATCAGTTGTTTTTAACGAATCGAGGAAAGGGTTTTACACGCCAAGGCTTATGGAAAATGATTAAAAAGTATGCGCTGATTTCAGGTATTAATAAGGCGATTACACCGCATACGTTTAGGCATTCATTTGCAACGCATCTCATTGAAAATGGTGCGGATTTAAGAGCAGTCCAAGAACTGTTAGGTCACACAGATATAAATACAACACAAATTTACACTCAAATATCGAATGTCAAAATAAGAGAGATGTACAAAACGTATCATCCAAGAAATTGAAAGTAGGAGTGATTATTATTTTTAAACGTATACATTTAGTCGTTTTAGATTCAGTAGGAATAGGGGAACAACCGGATGCTGATCAGTTTGGCGACATCGGTGCGCATACTCTAAAACACACGCTAGAAGCACACCCTGTTGAATTACCTAATTTAACAACACTTGGTCTAGGTTGTATTGAAGAATTACCAGGGATTGAATGCCCAGATCAAACACATGGGTTCTATAGCAAAATGATGGAGCAATCAAACGGTAAAGATACGATGACAGGACATTGGGAAATTGCAGGTTTAAACATTCAAGAAGCATTTAAAACATATCCGGATGGTTTTCCAAAATCATTAATCGATAAGATTGAAGCACACACTGGTCGTAAAGTCGTCGGTAACATTCCAGCGAGTGGAACTGAAATTATTAAGGATTATGGTGAACATCAGATGGAGACGGGTGATTTAATCATCTACACATCCAATGACCCAGTGATTCAAATCGCTGCACATGAAGAGATTATTCCGTTGGAAGAACTCTATGAAATTTGTGAGTTTGTGCGTAAGGAAACATTAAATCCAGAATATATCGTCGGTCGAGTCATTGCACGGCCGTTTATCGGTAGCAATAAGGATAACTTTGAACGAACTGCAAACCGTAAGGATTATGCACTATCACCACCAGAACCGACGGTACTTGATGCACTTAAAAACGATGGTAAAGATGTCATCGCCATTGGTAAAATTTCTGATATTTTTAATGAACAAGGGATTACAAAGTCCGTTAAGACGAAAAGCAATGATGATGGTGTGAATCAGTTATTGACTGTGATGAAGGAAGACTTCCATGGCATTTCATTTTTAAATCTTGTCGACTTTGATGCGATGTATGGACATCGTCGTAACCCGGAAGGGTATAGTGAGGCACTTGCAGCTTTTGATGAACGTCTGCCTGAAATTATTGATTCATTAAGAGAAGATGATTTACTTATCATTACAGCCGACCACGGGAACGATCCAACATATAAAGGTACCGACCATACGAGAGAGTTTGTACCATTGTTGATGACTTCTAAACGCAAACTCAATTATCGTGAGCTTGAGAATAGTAATACGTTCAGTGACGTTGCAGCAACAATTGCTGATAACTTTAATATAGAGTTGAATACAACAGGTGTCAGTAAGTTAAAGGAGATTTTAAATGAGACGAAATAAATATGTCGTATTTATTTTACTATGTATTTTCGCCATCGTATGGGGCGTTGCATACTGGGTATTTATCGCTTAAATAGAAGAAGTCATCATTCTCTGACTTGAATCAAGAATGATGACTTCTTTTTTGACGCAGTCTTAACGCCTCCTCGCGGGCTTGATTTACTGATGTTCGATCTCGTACGAGATGTTTATGGACGATGTTGCGATGCGTGACGTGATTTTCATATATGGACGCTATGAATGCATGTTCTTCTATGTGTTGACCGTGTTGTATATACAGCATATTCAGCATGGATTCAGTTAATGGAATATTCGGTGGTTTAAAAGGAACGTGATTCAAGATATCAGCCAGTCGATGATTTAAAAATGCTTTAGTCTGTTCAGTAAGTCCTAAATCATCTAGATTATAGTGCTGTTCTTCCAACAATTTTATTGCTTTTGAGTAACACTTTTTTGCACCTGTTAAGTTTCCGCGTCGATAATGGTATTCGCCCGTCGAAATTTGAATGAGAAACACTTCAGCATCTACTTTGCTGAAATTGCCATTTGACTTCCAGTAATCCTCTGCGATTTCATGGCATTCAAAGTAATCTTGTTTTATAATTAGTTCATTGTAAAAGTCCGTTAAATACTTTTGTTCCATACGACAACCTCCTAACTGAAACGTGGTGAAAAGATGTTTGATTACAAAGTAAAACTCGATGTGTTTCAAGGGCCACTCGATTTATTACTCTATTTAATAAAAGAACTTGAAATTGATATATACGACATTCCAATGAAAGTGTTATCCAAGCAGTATATGGATTACATCGCTTCAATGAAAGCACTTGAAATCAATGTCGCAAGTGAATATTTAGTCATGGCGAGTGAATTGTTAAAGATAAAGAGTAAAATGCTCTTACCAGAGCCACCGATCAGTGATGAAGGTGACCCGCGAGACGAACTCGTCGGTCAACTGCTTGAGTATCAAAACTATAAAGCGTATGCTGAATCACTTGAATCACTCATGGCCTCTCAAAGTAAAATTATGACAAAGGCGCCACAGGAAATGCAAGAAATAGACATAGCGTCATCGACTTTGAATGTAGATATTCAAGATTTGATTCATGCATTTAATAAGATGGAACAACGCATTAAAATGAAAGAGGAAGCGTCGTTCGTCATACACCGTGATACGATGAGTCACGAGGAAGCATCGGACTACTTAAATAGACAATTTAATTATAAACATCAGATGAGCTTACATGAAGTATTTGAGACCTTAGAAGGTAGACATCGAATTGTTACAGTGTTTATTGTTGTATTAGAACATATTAAAAATCATGTAATTACGATCGGTAGACGGGATGATGACACGATTGTTTTAGAAAGGCCAGCATAATGAAAAAAATAGATATTGTAGAAGGCTTGCTTTATATCGCCGGTGATAGTGGGATAAGAGAAGAATTGTTGTTGAACCATGTACCGCTCACTTTAACTGAATTAAAACAACTGGTTGATTCTTACGACAAGCCACATTTACAAATTAAAAAGTATGGAGATAAATACTTTTTACAAACAACTGAAGCACTAGAACCGTATCATTTTGATATGGTGAAAGTGGAAAATAAATCGAGGTTATCACAAGCATCACTGGAAGTACTTGCGATCATTGCGTATAACCAACCGGTTTCACGTGCAGAAATTGAAGGACTTCGTGGTGTAAATTCCGATGGACCAATTGATACGTTAACAAATCGAAACTTAGTATATAAAAAAGAAGTTAAAGAACAGCGATACTTTCATTATTTGACGACCAATTACTTTTTAGAAGTGTTTGGCTTGGAAAGTTTAGATGACTTACCACATCGTAATGGCGCGTCAGAAAAAGATGAGATTGACCTATTTTTTAAACATTTAAAGGATGAGGCATAATGGAAAGATTACAAAAAGTAATCGCAAAAAGCGGCGTAGCATCAAGGCGCAAGGCTGAAGAGATGATTGAAAAAGGTCTGGTTACTGTAAATGGTGAAACGATTACCAGCATGGGTGTGAAAGTCAGTGAGAAAGATATCATTGAAGTTGAAGGCGTACCATTAACGAAAGAAGAGAAAGTATATATTTTATACTATAAACCGGTGGGTGAAATCTCGTCTGTTGGTGATGACCGAGACAGACGCAGTGTTACGGATACATTTGAAATGTTTGAAGAGCGTATTTACCCAGTCGGTCGTTTGGATTACGATACATCAGGTGTGCTCCTGATGACAAATGATGGTGACTTTACACAGATGATGACACATCCAAAATATGAAATTACAAAGACATATCGAGTAAAAGTTGACGGCATTTTAAAAAGAGAACAGCAGCGTCAATTTATGCGTGGGATTAAGCTTGAAGATGGTATGACTGCACCATGTAAAATCAAGGTGATCCGCGATAAAAATGACAGAAACATGATTTTAGATGTCACATTACATGAAGGAAGAAACCGTCAGGTGAGGCGTATGTTTGAATACTTCGATTTAAAAGTTGTTAAACTGACACGGACGCACTTTGATTTTCTGACACTAGACGGATTATCTGAAGGTGAGTATCGTTTTATTAAACCGCATGAAGTGAAAAAGCTCATTCATAATGCATCACAATCATAAATGTCAAAATACTGTCAAATCATTAACAGTGTTTAGATGATATAATTTTAATTAAAAGTATGTAAAGGTGATATATATGAAGAAAGGTACAAGAAAAGTTGTTCGAATTACGACTCTTGTTTTGATCACAGCTCTAATTGGCGTGACTTTATACTTTAATTTAAGCAGTGATACACAAATTGTTGAAGCAGGGGATGACTATATTGATTTTGAGTTAGAAACACTAGACGGAGATATCGTTAAAGTTTCTGATTTACTTGAAAATCAAGGTGTTATATTGAACTTTTGGGGTACATGGTGTAAACCTTGTCGTGAAGAAATGCCGGATATCAACGAACTGTATAATGAGTTTGACCGTGAGGTCGAAGTGATTGCAGTAAACGTTAGAGAAAGCAATCAGCAAATCAATCAATTTTTAAACAGTCTTCCAGAAGAAATGGATTTTACGATTGCACTTGACCGTGAGCGCGATGTAACGAGAGCATATAATGTTGGACCGATGCCAACGACGATTGCAATTAACCAAGATGGTACTGTCGTTAAAAAGCAAGAATCTCAATTATCTCGTGAAGACATCGTTGCATTTATAGAGTCGGCTCAAGAGTAGTGACTCATTAAGGAGACAAATGAAATGGCGCAAAAAGAAATAAAGTGTAGTTCATGTGGTCATATCAATCCTGCTGGCACTCAGCTCTGTCAGTCGTGTGGTAAGTTGATCAATGAAAACTATGATAAGAAAAAAATTAAAGATGTCATGAGATATGACGGTTCAGCCGTCCGTTCAAAAGTGCGTTCTCAAACGCTTTATGATAAGGTGTGGAACTTCTTTACATCTGTCAGAAATGGTGTCATCATCATCGCGTTGATTGCAATTGCGGCAGCGATTGGAACGATATTCCCACAGGAATACTTTATACCCGTCGGTGCGGATCCCGCGGAACATTATCAAGAACATTATGGTACGCTAGGCTATTTATATTACCAATTAGGCTTACATAATTTATATTCATCATGGTGGTTCTTGATTTTAAATGGACTGCTCGCATTATCTATCATTGCAGCAAGTATCGATAGAGGGGTGCCGTTGTTTAAAACCCTTTATAAACAACATGTAAAAAAACATGATAGTTTCTTTAAACGTCAGCGATTATATTCAATTCAAGAGACGACGATTGAAGACGAAAAAGTCAATTCGATTGTTTCGAAGTTGAAAAA
>DYYI01000081.1:0-3795 GCA_020741755.1 Aliicoccus persicus
AATTCGGAAATATATTTATTGATCGTCTAGGGAGTAATTATGATAGTCATGCTGGAATTATATCTGATTCCTCTCAGATGGTTACTCTTGGAGAGAACGGTGAAACAACATATAATTTCACTTTGCAATCCAGTGGAATTTATGACATTGCAGTAAGAATTGGATTTCCTTTTTGGGATAAGAACTCGATTAAAATACAGATTGATAGTAATGAAACAACTTTTAATGAAAATAGGCTGTGGTGGCCTTATTGGAGAACAACTTGTTGGTTAACGTTAAAGAAGAATATATCCTTAACAGCAGGTGCACATACCATCAAAGTTAAAGCAGGAATACCTGGTGTACAGTTTTATGGTTTTAGAGTTTGCTCAGACTTCAGGCAATCATCTAGCGCGGGTGAAGCAGAATTTTTACTTGCCCCGCGAAAATTTAAAGGGGTAAATGGTCAAATGGTAGAACCTGACCGGGCATTTAAATTAACGACCGAAGTATTGAGAAGAAAACCAGACTCAGCCCTTATTTGGTACGAAGACTTCAGGGATGAAAATCCGCTACCTAGCAATTATTGGACAACCCTAAGCGGTGAATGGGAAGTATGGAAAAAAGATGATTTTAACAATCCACGTCCTTATGCACAGCTTGATGGAAAAGGTGAATTGACATGGAGATATTCAGATTTTAAAGATATACACATTAGAGCAAGAATTGGATTCCCACAAAACGGAAGTGGGAGAGCAGGAGTTTTTTGTGGAGATTTGTTTTGCTGTTTAAATTATACTTCTCAACGTCTAGAGTTGTATAAAAGTAATTCATTACTGGGTAGTTATAATGTTCAAATTGAACGAACATCAAACGCTAATTTACGAACTGCTCCTAATCTGTACACGATTGAAATGCGAATTCGTAATAATTCTGTCAGGGTGTATTCCGGGGCAGCAAACACATTCAGATTTAAAGTGGATATAAATGATTTCAGTGGAGGCTATGCAGGAATTCGTTCAGATAACCGCATGATATCTGACTTACTTCGTTTAGGAGATGCATGGACATACGAACCATATGAAAGTGTAGATATAACTTTTCCAAATGGAAACACAGTAGAATTTGGAAGAATACCAAGAACAGAAGTTACCTGGGATAATGAGTTCCAAGTCTTTAAAGTAAATAATGATGTAGAAGAAATAAGCACAAGAAATGATGATATATCAATGGATTATGATTTCTTCCACTCACAAGAATTACCACTAATTGCGGGAAATGATTATACCGTCAAAATAAAACCAAAGGATATTAATCTTTGGATATCACGATTATTTCTAGGAGATGCCGATGGTTTTTCGATTCTTTATTATCAAGATGTCGATAGTCTGGTTTATTGGGCAAATGAAGCGGCTTACCGATGGAAATTACGAGGGATTGCCATTTGGTCATTAGGGCAGGAAGATATGCGAGTGTGGGAAGCCTTACCCAAACAAATATGAATAATTCAAGGGTGTCTACAAAATGTGGACACCCTTTTTATATAGATGTTTTTAAAACTGAAGGGGGAAATTTTCTATGAAGGATATATGGAACTGGATACAGATTATCGTTACAGCGCTAGGCGGATTTATTGGTTGGTTTTTAGGAGGGTTAGATGGCTTTTTGTATGCGTTGATCATATTGGTTGTTGCTGATTATATCACTGGAATTATGTGTGCAATTGTTGATAAGGAGCTATCTAGTGAGATTGGTTACCGAGGGATATTTAAAAAGGTGTTAATTTTTATATTAGTGGGTGTCGGACATATGGTTGACACTCACCTAATAGGAGATGGCAGCGTTCTTAGAACAGCAGTCATCTTTTTTTATTGCTCAAATGAAGGAATTTCCATGTTAGAAAATGCTTCACGATTAGGGTTACCAATACCTGAGAAGTTGAAAAATGTACTTGCTCAGTTACACAATAAAGGAGGAAATGATTCATGAATTTAAAAAAGTTATATTTAACAAAGAATGAGTGCTATAAGGCCGGAAGAAAGATTACACCAAAGGGAATTATGGTCCATAGCACTGGGGTAAACAATCCAAATTTAAAACGATATGTTGGTCCAGATGATGGTTTGTTAGGAAAGAATCAATACAACAATCACTGGAATCAGCCACGACCAGATGGCAGACAAGTGTGTGTTCATGCATTCATCGGAAAGTTAAAAGATGGATCGATTGCCACTTATCAAACGTTACCTTGGAATCATCGTGGATGGCATGCAGGTGGTGATGCGAATAATACGCATATTGGATTTGAAATCTGTGAAGATAATTTAACCGATAAAACTTACTTTAATAAAGTTTATAAAGAAGCGGTTGAACTTGCTGCTTATCTTTGTAAACAATACAAGTTAACCGAGAAAAATATTATCGGTCATTATGAAGGCTATCAAAAGAAAATTGCGAGTAACCATGGCGACCCACGTCATTGGTTTTCAAAACATGGTAAGTCAATGGATACGTTTAGGGCAGATGTGAAGAAGGAATTAGCGAAAGGTACGTCAACGTCTAAACCATCAACAAGCGGTAAGAAATTATATCGTGTGCAGATTGGTGCTTATAGTGTTAAAAAGAACGCAGATAAGCAACTAGAAAAAGCAAAGAAAGCTGGATTTAAAAATGCGTTTGTGAAGTATGAATAAATAAAAACAACCGAGGAGTAGTTAAACTCTTCGGTTGTAACTTAAATGACTATTTGTTCTTCCACAATCGCGCCCGTTTGTGGAAGATAGCGATTTCCTCTCCTAATATTATCTGAAAGGAATCATTAAGCACTGTTCGCACCAAAATTGTTGGCCTTATCCTCTTCCAAAAGCTCTAACCCTTCAGAAATCCAGTCCTGATCCCTTGCCCTTAAGCCTTCTAACAGGTAACTGACTTGATCGAACGTTACGAACAAGGAGACTTTTCTGATGAGAGTATCCAAGTCAACCTCGCCTCTATAAGCCATCACTTGCCGAGTAAACAGCTCGCCGCAATCTTCCAAAAGGTATACATAATCATAATCGGGATCACTTATTGCGGCATCACCAAAATCGATAATGCCTGTTAATGGGGTCTGACGTGAATTCAAATTCGTCAAAAAATGATCAGGTGACAAATCGCCGTGAATTAGTCTCGGCGTATATCGTGTATATACCGGATGAGTCATATAGGATTGGAAGCGCAGCGTGAGATAGTCCCTTAAAGACTCATCAAGAAGAGGGAACACCTGATCCTCCACAGCTTCCGATAGCAAGAGAATTTTATTTTTCAGGTTTGTAACAGGAACCCCGGCTGATATGGCAGTTTCAACAGGAAATGCGCTTAGCTCATTCATGAACTCAGCAAGTTGCAGCGCCAGTCGATCTTTTGCATCATCGGGAAAAACGGCCATCCCGTCTTCACCCAAGATTTGGCCTTGGACTTTACGGTAGCCCACGAAGGGATTTCCATCACTTCGCTTTCCGATATATACATACTGTGGAATATTCACCTTAACACAACCGACCAACAGAGGTAGCAATTGGATTTCTTTGTTCAATTCGTCTGCACCTTGTTGACTCTTGGGAAAACGAAAAACCCAATCTCCATTGACGAGGATCGCGTAATTCCTAAAGCCCTCACCAAGCGACTCGACGGATTGTATGCTTATATCTGGGAACTGAGTCATTATCATTGTGGTATAGTGAAGTTTATTTTGTTTCATTTATTCTCCTATCTCATTATGCAGCTCTCCTGCTTAGTTTAATAAGTCTTACTCTACAATATGGCCCGTTTGTTGAA
>DYYI01000082.1:0-21640 GCA_020741755.1 Aliicoccus persicus
TTGTCCAGTGTCACCGATCATTGGAAATTCATGATTTGGCTTTAGGAGTGAAGCTCTTAACTTTATAGCAGAATCCTTCAAGTAGTCTATATTACTTTCTAGTTTTATATCATATTTCTTTAGAGTCTGAAATATTTGATTTAATAAAGTGATATATAGATTGTGATATTCGGGAGAATTCTCTACATGTAATCCTTGTCTTGTTAAATCCCTATAGATTGATGTTCGAATCCTAAACAATGCTTTGTTAATATAACTATTCTTTACGGTAGTATCTTCTATATAAAAACTAGCAGCAATCAATGCATTATCCATCATTAACCCATGATTATTGTGTTTATAATTATCATCATCATTTAGAAATAAACAATGCTTAATTAACAACTCTTGAAAGAATGAAGTACCTAATTTAAAATCTTCTGCCTCTTCTTGAAACTTTATGATATTTAATAATCTTGATGAAACAGCATGTTCATGCCACGCATATTCTGTAGAAATTCCATTTGAAAACCACTCTTGTATTAAATTCCTAGCCGTTTCTAGTTCATTCTTTCTTCTTGTCTGAGTACCAACTATAACAAAATCATTTACTATGGGAAGACTGTGAAGATAAACTTGGTATGTTGAATGATTAGTAGGATGCATGTATTCCCAATCAATTCCATTTTTAATATTCAAAGTCTCTAAATTATATTTTAATACCATTTCACCACTATGAAACAATTCTACGTTCTTCAATGATTTTTTTATCTTTGCTTTATTCATTTTATCACCTTAATTATCATATCGAAAAATAAACTCTCGACTTGAATATTGTAGCATATTACTCACTATACTAATAATTGCAAACTAAAATATGGTTAAGATTGACAAAGGTTCATGGATTTGGAATAATTTTTAGACATGGTAACAATAAACAAACGAGGTGTTTTTCATGCTTGTTGACATTATAGGTAGTCGAGTATTACGACATGTTACAGAATTTAAAAACTTTCCATATAAAGTAAACAACTTCATTATCGATCAAAGTATATTAACTTTGACTTCTGAGCCAATTCCTACTTCGATGAAAGATATAAATACAACCGAGTTGACTGATATTACAATTGCCCACCGTGATTTAAACAAGGGTCAATGGGAGAAATTTAAAAAGTCCAATTCAAGCGTCTTAATTATTGATTTACTTGGTGAGTTACGGTCAATTAGTGAATATAAACAGTCATATTATAATACAGATTCATTAGAATATATTAACATAAATTCAGGGAAAAAATTATCAAGAGTAGAACAGTTCAGACTGCTTCAGAAATACATTGATGATTCATTTATAGACGTCCTGAACCAATATGAAAAAGTAATCATTGTAAAGTTTATTGAAGATAATTCTGAAGAATCGGATTTTATTGCTGGTATTTTCGACATGTTTGAAGAAAAAGTAGAAAATAAGTTATTACTAGAATATATAGTTGGCAAGGATATTGACAAGTTTGATGCACCAATTGAGTTCTATCATGAAATAAATATGGATATTAAACGTTTTGAGTCAGATAGCTATGAAAGTCAATTATTGTTTAATGAATTACTTCTTGATAATGAACTTAGTGTTTATATGAACTTTATAGGGGATAGGGAATATATATATGAACTATATAAAAATGGAAAATCATTTAAAAAATCTAAACCTACACGTTCTAGATTTTTCAAGTTTCAACTAAAAGAACCTGCTAAATATAGAATAAGAGTCAACCTTGTTGATAATTCTATTCAACCAAGGCTTTCTAAAACATATGAGTTCACAACAGATTCACATTCAAATAAAGCCAGTCAATTTATTGAGATGCCAGACAAGAATAACTTATGGTTGCTCGACGTACTGATTGATACAACAAATATAGAAGGTATCATAGGTAACCCTTTTAAATATGGAGAAGGTTATCAAGGGATTCCTGTTTATGACCCTTCTGAAGTAAAACAGGATTTTTTACCTGCAAGTAAGTTATTGTCTACTGCACTAAAAAAAATTAGTGAGATGGATCATATTACGTTTACAAGGTTCTTAAAAAATAATGAAGACTCTAACAACACTTTACTCATTGACTTTTTAACATACTTACGATCTAAAAGATAATTTATAAAAGACAGTTATGTAAGTTTACATAACTGTCTTTTTTAGATAACCACCCAAGTATGATAAAGTGTTGCTAACATAAAGATAATATACAATATAGTTGCATTAATTAATGTTCTTCTGCTTATCGCTTCTAGTTTAGGCATTTTAAGTAATGGTTTTGTTTGGCTTTCCATCATTTTATCTTTGAATTGAACTTGTTCTTCTTTTGTTAGCTGATTAAAACCTTCAACAAAACTTTCATACTCATGAATGATCTCTTCAATTGTACCTTCCGATTTCATTTCTCCAAAATGTAGCCATATCGCCTTATTACACATTTTTGCTGTTGTTCCAGTAGAGTGAGAAACGAAAAATAATGTCTTCCCTCTTTCTTGGAATCCTTTAATAGATTCTAAACACTTATTAGCAAATGTTTTATCACCAACAGAAAGCGCTTCATCTATGATTAAAATGTCTGGGTCCATATGAATGGCTATGGCAAACCCTAATTTTGAACGCATCCCACTTGAATATACTCGCAAGGGTTGGTGAATAAATTCACCAAGTTCACTATACTCTACAATTGAATCAAATATTTTATCGATTTCTCTATTGTTAAGTCCATGCATCAGACATTTATAGCGGATGTTTTCTAATCCTGTTAAATCGTTCTCCAATCCTGCACTGATTGCAACATAAGAGATCGTGCCATTGACTGTAATATTTCCTTGTGTTGGTTGAGTCACACCACCTATTAAGTCTAACAAAGTTGACTTACCTGACCCATTCAACCCAAAAATACCAACTGAGTCACCTTCTTCGACAACAAATGAGATATCATTTAGGGCATAAAATGACGTTGCTTCTTCTCTCTCACGTTTACTTCTATAGAACAGTGATTTTAATTTACTAAAATTATTTTTTTTAACTTCAAATGCCTTTGTTACATTTTCAAATACTACTTTATAAGTCATTACAATTGCCTCCTATCTCATATAGTCTACAAAACGACTTCTAAATCTATAATGTACATGGAGACCAACATAGAATAAGAATATTGTAAGAGTCCAAAAATAAATATGCTGTGTCGCTCCACCATATATATATAAATCTTCATAAACAAACGAATAGCGATAAGTCATCAATAAGTAAGCAAACGGATTATATTGAGTGATTACTTGCATCAATGGATTTGCACCTTCTAGCGACCATATGACAGGTGACATAAAGAATGCCAGTCTTATAAATGCTGAAAGGATGTTTTTAATATCTCTAACAATTACTACGGCTGCAGAAAGAATTAAAGATAAGGCAAAAGTAAAACATATCGTAGCGAACAAGAAATATAGATACCCGATGTATGTAATTGGATCTGTGTACCCGTTCCAAATACTTGCGATAAATACTATTGAAGTGATGATGGTTACGTTCATCGTATTTCCTAACAATTTTATTGATATCAGTACACTGGCTGGGAACTTCATTTTTGTCATCAGATTTTGCTTGTCTAAAATTGCACTGGCACCGCCAGTAATATTACTTGTAATAAAACCAAACGAAAAGAAACCCGTCATAAGGTGCATTAAAAATGGAATACCTTGCACCGGTTCTCTTAGACCACGTATACCAAGTCCAAATACTAACCAAAGTACAAACACTGATAATAATGGTACGAGAATGATCCAGATTGGACCGAGATACTGTCTAGAGTACTTGGTCTTATAATCATATATATTTAATTTCCAAATTAATCCTAGATTCTCTTTTTGTTCTTTTAAGAACATTCTAAATAGGCTCATCTCAAAATTCCTTAGCTCTATATTTTTTCAGTACTTATTATATCTGATTATTACTTATTATAGTAGTAATAACAGAAAACAACACAACCCCTATTTGAAGTTGTGTTCTAAGCGACCGATTCTTTACTATACTGTAATACAATATCATCCGTCAATGTCGTCCAGTCACGATGATGGATCACCCATTCTCTTGCATTGTTACCTAGATTATCTAAATGGATGACTTCTTTAATTGCTTTAACCAACGCATCGACATTCTCTGTTTCAAAGTAAACGCCATTCTTACGATCAATGACCATCTCTTTGAGCGCTCCCACATCACTCACAATGACTGATTTCGCCATGCTCATCGCTTCGTACGTTTTGATTGGTGTCACAAGTTGGCACACGAGTTCATTCAGTCGTGGGAATGGTGCAATATCGATGACTGAATAATACTTCGATACTTCTTCATGCGGTACTTTACCCGTGAATATAACATCTTGAGACACATTTAAATACTCGGCATAGGTTTCCAATTGTCCACGATACGGTCCATCTCCGACGACTAGGAATTTAAAGTGTTCTGTTACTGATACATCATCATTGAGTTGCTTTAACGCCTCTAAGACTAAATGTAATCCTTCATACGATGTAATTGAGCCAATAAACCCAATCACTGTCGTATCTTCCAGATCATATTTCTCAATAATTTCTTGATTTGGTTCTGACGGTTGGATGCTCGTCGTATCTACACCATTTGGAACGACTGTAATTTTAGAACCATCGACACCCTTTTCAATTAGATACTCTTTCAATGACTCACTGATGCATATAACACGATTTGCAATCTCACAGCAATACAGTTCATACGTTTCATGTAATTTAAAACGATCCGAATTCATGAACCCTTTGCTTTTAGAACTTTGTGTATGGTGCCACATCCCACGAACTTCATATACAGTTTGAATATTGTACGCACGGCCCAATTGGAGTGCAGGCAGTGCATTTTGGAAGTTAGACGCTGCATGTATCACAGATGGTCTTTCAATTTGAATCGCTTGATCTAAAGCTTGTGCATACGCATTGAAATAATCGATGACTGGTGTTTGGTTTGTTAAGTATACAGATGACTGATCTAAGTAATGGATATGTATCTCTTCGTTGCTCGTATCCGGTGTCTCATAGCCTTCATGTTCCGGTGCCCAACCTAATCGTGTCGTTGCAGCGACCTTATACCCTTCACTGACAACGCGTTTCATCATTTCATTCGAACGTATCGTATACCCATTCACAGCTGGTAATGCTTTGTTTAATACGAACAAAATTTTCTTATCTCGTGACATAAAGTCAGTGGCTAATGGGAATGATGGTGGTAAATCCCATTTCGTGTGGAAGAGTTCCATTTCCTGTTTAGCAAGTTCATACTCATTTTTAAACAGGCGACTCTTATTGATTTTTCTGAGCTCTTGAACAAACTCAAAACGCTTATCAACGTTCCCGAGTACATGATGCGTACGGATTAAACCTCTTAGAACATCCACATGCTTATTATTTGCTAAATACCCCGCTTCAATCTCATGCAATGCTTCATCGTAACGCTTTTGTTTAAACAAATATTGTGAAATTCTAACATGTACTTTGACACGCTTATCTACCGGTTTGTCAATGATGTAGAATCGTAAGTCATCTTCTTTACCGATATTATAAGAATGCTTAAACAATACAACCAATTGCTCTACTCTCGAGTTGTTCTCTTCTAGATGTTCAAGGTAATACTTTGGTAACGTGAAGAAGCTATCAGAGTTTACTAGTTGTTTCGTCACGACGTTATAGATTCTTTTTTTCGTACGTGGTGGATAGACTTCATCAACAACCTGATCGATATTCTTTTGAATATTCTTATCCGTAAAAAGCGGTGCATAATGGAAGACAGATTCCATCTTGCGATTACTTTCAAGTAGATCGACGAAGTAATCTTTCGTAATATCAAATTTATTTTCTAAAAGGATACGTCTAAACGTAAAGACATGCTGATGGGTTAATAAAGTTGTTTCAAGTAATCCTTTTAACTCTTTTAACAGTCGTTCAGAATCAGACCCTTGTTGAATTTGATTTAATAGATTTTGAATCTGAATCACTTCTTCAGTGTCATCATCAAACTTGAAATTAAGTGCATAGATTGCACTTGGGTTTATGTAATGGAGTGATTCTGGCATAGCGTTAATATGAGGAACGATATGCGCATTTATAAACGGGACATATTCTTTGTTCAGATAATATTCATTCACAAATAACACAAAACCTAAGTTTTGCATCTGTTTGTTTTGTTTAGAGATACGTTCATACAATTCATTGACAGTGAGCATATCATGATTCACACCGAGTATATTGGCACGGTACGATGTCCACGTATAACGATAATATACATCACCCTTCGCATCTTCAAATGTTTGACTTAATTCTTCATTGACGACTTCTGTTGAGTGAATGATATATTCCGCTTCATCAAATAAATTACGCGCAACAAGGTAGCGCAGTAATGTTTGTTGTTGCTGATCTGTAAGGTGCAACAATACATCGACGTTTGATTTAGAAAGCTTGATTAAGTTGTACATATCTTTTAACTCATAAAGCAAACGGACTTTTAAAAAGTGTGTGCCTGGATGCTCTGAATCTTTTATCAGTTGATATGCTTTTAAATAGTTTTTCTCATGTCTATATACAATTGCTTTTAACAAATCGATGTAATTCTCATTAAGATGGATGTTATCTAGCAATTCTATGAGTCCTACATGGTTATCTGTACGCAAATATAAACTTAATGCTGGTTCTTTCTCATTAAATTCTTTCGTCAATCCAAATGCTAAAATTTTACGCGCGATAACATATTGATTAAATTTAAAAGCAATAAATGAACAAACGGCATATATATAACCCATGCATGTCACCCCTTTTGCGGAAGAGTCGTGTCGCTCTATTATACTATAATTGTAATATAAGATTTTAATAAAATTTTAATATTTTAATGTTTATTCGTGTTTTTAAAAATAATTGTACATATGAAGCTCATAGCCCCAATATTTTATAAACTCACTCCACCATAAAATGTGCCAGCGATCGGATTCATACCACCATTCTCCGTCTTCACTTTGCGCACCTGAAAAGTAAAGTGTATAGTCATTCGGGTTGACGCGATCAAAAATCATACGCGCACGTTTAATATGGTAATCACTCGTGACGATGATCGCAGATTCAAATCCCTCTTCTTCCATTAGATTGAATGTAAATGTCGCATCTTCATATGTTGAATTTGCATCGATGTCATAGATGATTGCTTCATCAGGAATACCATATTCTTCAGTGTTGAGATGCTGATAATCCACTTCTGACGCATGCGCTGAAGTGATGAATACATAGTCCGCATAACCGTCCGTATACAGTTCTCCTGCATGACGCACACGGCCTTCGTCACCACCACCGAGTAAGACGATGACATCGGCTTTTTCTATAGAAGTACTGCGATTTAAGCTCGCACTGTCGATGGCGACGATGATGATGAACAAAATAAGTGCAATGAACAATATATCTAAACGTTTCATCGACATGCTCCTGACTTAGACTTGCCTATATTTTTTATAGTATAACAAAGAAAATGGTATGTAAAAATGATGCAGAAAAAACTCGTCCTTTTTTTATTTTGGACGAGTTTTTCCATTTATTGTTTAGGTACTATGGTAGTTTCAAACTACTTATTCAATGCCCGATTCCCGATATCTTTCCTATAAAATAGTTCATTGTCGTTAAATTTAACTTTGCTGACATTATTATATGCTTTTTCTTGCGCTGTTTTAATGTCTTCACCGTGTGCTGTCACTAACAGCACACGTCCACCACTTGTGACTGTTTTGTCTTCGATTTCTGTCAGTCCACTGACAAAACTGTCTGCTTGGACAGCACTGTAATCGACGGGTTTACCCATTTTATAAGTGCCTGGGTAGCCTTGACTTGCGAGCATGACACCCACTTGATAGCCATCTTTCCAGTCGATTGTGAACGGTTCTTTATCGTAAGTTTTTTCAATCAGTTCAAACAGGTCTGAATCCATCATCTCGAGTAAAATTTGCGCTTCTGGATCACCAAAGCGTGCATTAAACTCGATGACATTTACATCGCCTGCCTCATTGACGATTGCACCTAGATATAGGACACCAAAATAATCGAGTCCTTCTTGGACCATCGCTTTCGTTATTGGTTCAACGATTGTATTTACTGCTTTTAGACGTGTATCTTCTGAAATGTGTGACACCGGCGCGTACACACCCATACCACCTGTATTCGGTCCTGTGTCGCCGTCGAAGGCACGCTTATGATCTTGTGCGATCATTTCGAACGCATGGAAGTATTCTCCATTGACAAGGATCATCAGTGAGAATTCTTCGCCTGTTAGAAAGCCTTCGATGACTAATGGGTTGTTTGGTGATGGTTTTAAAGCATCTAGTCCTGTGAGCGCTTCATCGAGCGTTTGTGCAACGATGACACCTTTCCCAGCTGCTAACCCGTCTTGTTTTAAGACGATTGGGGCACCTTGTGACATGATATACGCTTTTGCATCATCTTTTTCAGTGAACGTACGGAATGTTGCAGTTGGGATATTATATTTTTGCATCAATTGTTTCGTGAAATCTTTTGATGATTCCATCTGCGCTTCTTTTTGTTTTGGGCCAAACACTTTGATGTCGTGCTGCGTAAGAAAATCTGCGATCCCATTCGCTAATGGATCTTCCGGTCCGACGATAACCCATTCAATTTTGTTCGTTTTACAAACATCTAAAACGGCATCAAAATTACTGATGTTTACATCGATGTTAATCGCGATATCTTTCGTACCGATGTTACCTGGCAAGGCATATACTTGACTCACTTTACTTGAGTCTGCAAGTTTTTTTACGAGTGCATGTTCACGACCGCCACTGCCAATGACTGCTAAATTCATGGATTTGCCTCCTATTAATGTTTGAAGTGTCTCATGCCAGTGAACACCATTGAGATACCATATTCATTACACTTATCAATGACATCTTGGTCACGCTTTGACCCACCTGGCTGGATGATTGCTTTAATACCATGCGCATGCGCGACTTCGATTGAGTCCGGCATAGGGAAGAATCCATCACTCGCCATGACGATTGAGTCATTCATTTCAATTGCACGTTCGATCGCAATTTTCAATGCGCCGACACGGTTCATCTGACCCGCACCGATTCCGACTGTTTGCTTATCGTTTGCAAGTACAATTGCGTTGCTCTTCACATGTTTTGCAACTTCCCAGGCAAGTGCCATCGCTTTTAATTGTTCACGTGATGGTTTTTTATCTGTGACGACTTCGATCGTCGACACATCTAAACTACCTGTATCTGATGACTGTACTAAGTAACCACCGGATACGCTGACAAACTCTTCTGCCACTTCATCTTCTGTGAAGTCGAGTTCAAGCAAACGGATATTTTTCTTTTCTTTTAACACTTCAAGTGCATCATCATCAAATCCTGGGGCAATCACGACTTCGATGAAGATCGCATTGATTTTCTCTGCCGCTCGTTTTGTAACCGGTTCATTGAGTGCAACGATACCACCGAAAATCGATTGTGGATCTGCATCTAAACAGTTTTGGAACGCTTCTGAAATATATTCTCCAACACCGACGCCACATGGGTTCATATGTTTCACTGCAACAGCTGCAGGTCCTGTAAATTTCTTCGCTAAACTATACGCCGCTTCTGCATCTCTATAATTGTTATAAGACAGTTCTTTACCATGTAGAATTTTTGCATTTAGTATTTGATTCGGTGCAAATGACGTACGGATGAGTCGTGCCGATTGATGTGGGTTCTCCCCGTAGCGAAGTTGCTCTTCATTTTGTGAGAAGTAGTTCACGATTGCTTGGTCATAGTCATTCGTATGTGCGAATACTTTCACCATCAATTCTCTTCGGAACGCGAGTGAAAGATCATCATCTTTAATGCGATTTAATACTTCTTTATAGTCTTCTGGATGGACGACTGCAACGACTGAGCGGAAGTTCTTCGCAGCAGCGCGCAGCATCGTCGGTCCACCGATATCAATGTTTTCAATCGCATCGAGTTCACTGATTCCCGCTTGCTTAACCGTTTCTTTAAACGGATACAAATTGACGACTACGAGGTCAATGAGTTCAATATCTTGTTCTTTTAACGTGTCTAAATGTTCTTGTCTGTCACGATCAGCCAGTAAGCCGGCATGAATATGTGGATGGAGTGTCTTCACACGCCCATCTAATATTTCAGGATAATTCGTCAGTTCAGTGACGCTTTTGACTGGGATACCAAATGATTCAATCGCTTTTTTCGTGCCGCCTGTTGAGTAGAGCGTATAATCATGATCCACAAGTCCTTGGACAAACGACTCAAGCCCACGTTTGTCAGATACACTAATCAATGCTTTCTTCATAAGATTTACCTCCTTTTTTGGATTAATCGATGGATGACTTTCGGATAAAGTTCATGTTCTAATTCATGAATTTTTCGCTTAAATGATTCTAATGTTTCATCATCATCGACATAGACAATTTCCTGTTCAATAATTTCACCCGTATCAATACCTTCATCGATATAGTGAATCGTCACACCACTTACTCTGACGCCATAGTTAAACGCATCTTCGATGGCGCTTGGTCCTTTGAATGCTGGCAAGAGTGACGGGTGTATGTTGATCACGCGCTTGTTATAGCGCTTGACGAATTCTGAAGTTAGAATACGCATGTATCCTGCGAGTGCAATGTAATCAAACGGAATTGTTTCAAGATAACTTTTAATCTTCTCTTCATGACGTGCTTTCGTTTCATCCATTTGACGCATGACGACATAGTACGGTATATCTAATTTTTTTGCTGCTTCGATGGCAGGTGCTTCTGGGTTATCGACGATCAGTGCAATGACACGATAGTTGAACTTCTTGCTCTGTTTAACAAGATTGACGAAATTCGATCCTCGTCCACTCGCGAAAACTAATACTTTTGCCGGCCGTTCTTTAGATGCCATTAATTTCGACTCCTTTAGTGTCCGTTACTGTTCCAATAACGACAGGGTCCTCCCCTGCTAATTTTAAGGCATCGATTGCAATCTCTTGATCTTTTGATGAAACGACGACGATGAAACCGATACCCATGTTAAATACATTATACGCTTCTTTTTTATCAATTTCTCCTTTGTTTATTAACCAATTGATAATTTTTGGAATGCGTACATTTGAGACATCGAGTTTAACACCGAAGTTTTCAGGAATCGCTCTCGGAATATTTTCATAGAACCCACCACCAGTAATGTGGCTCATCGCTTTTATTGTCGTTTCATTTTTTAGTGCTTTAATTGCTTTGACGTAAATTTTAGTCGGTTCTAGCAAATGTTCGATCAGTGGTTTACCTTCTAATTGTTCATATAAATCTGTGTTGTTGTCTTTTAGAATTTTGCGCACGAGTGAGTAACCGTTTGAATGCACACCACTTGAATGGAGACCGATGATAACATCGCCCGCTTCTGTTGCGCGACCATCTATGTATTGATCCTTTTCAACTGCACCGACAGCAAACCCAGCAATATCATATTCGTTCTCACCGTACATCTCACCCATCTCAGCTGTCTCGCCACCGATGAGTGCACATTCTGACTGTACACAACCGTCCGCAACACCCTTCACGATCTGTTCCACATGTTCTGGCACGACTTTGTTCAGTGCTAAGTAGTCAAGAAAATATAGTGGCTCAGCACCAGTTGTAATGATGTCGTTGACACACATCGCCACTGCATCGACACCAATCGTGCCATGGATGTTTGCGTCGATCGCTAGCTTTAATTTCGTTCCGACACCATCTGTACCAGACACGAGTACAGGTGCTTTCATATTGAGCTGTGATAAGTCAAATGCGCCACCAAAACCACCGAGTGGGTTCATCACTTCTTTACGCATCGTTTTTTGTACATGCGACTTCATGCGTGTGACCGCTTCATAACCCGCTTCGATATCGACACCCGCCTGTTTGTATTGTTCACTCATTCGTTACACGCCTTTCGTTTTCAGATCTTTTTGTTGTGGTAATAAGTTATCTATAATTTCGATTGGATAGTTACCTGTAAAGCATGCCGCACATTCTCCACGTGAACCAAATGAACGGTACACATCATGCATATCATCCACTTCCATATATGTCAGCGTATCCGCACCGATCTCTTCACAAATTTCTGAAATACTTTTTTGTGATGCAATAATCTCAGCATGTGTCGATACGTCTACACCGTAGAAACACGGATGAATCAGCGGTGGTGATGCGACACCCATGTGCACTTCGAGTGCGCCGGCATCTCTCAATGCTTTCACAATATATTTACTCGTCGTGCCGCGCACGATTGAATCATCAATGACGATGACGCGCTTGCCTTCGACAATATCTTTCACCGTTGAAAGTTTCATGCGCACTTTACGCTCGCGTGCCTCTTGCCCTTTATCGATAAACGTACGACCGACATAGCGATTTTTAATCAATCCTTGTTCTTGAGGGATATGAAGTACTTCTGCAACACCGTTTGCTGCAGCAAGTGATGAATCTGGTACACCGATGACGATGTCCGCTTCGATGTGGCCAAGCGATTCTGCGAGCTTACGACCGAGTGCCTTTCTAATGCGGTATGTTGAGTGTCCACGGAAGTTAGAATCCGCGCGTGCAAAGTAGATGTATTCCATTGAACACATATTCGGATTATCGATATCAGAATAGCGATCAAACTCAATACCATCGTCATTGATCGTGATGAGTTCACCTGGTTCAACATCTCTAATGTAAATTGCACCGATTGCATCGAATGCACATGTTTCACTTGCAACACAGTAACATCCATCGAGCTCGCCGAGCATGAGCGGACGCACGCCATGGTCATCCATCGCGACTGTCAGTGCGTTTTCTTGCATCACTAAATAAGAGAACGCGCCCTTCACTTGTTTAAGTGCTGATTTTACGCGTTCTTTATGTGTGCTTTGTTTACTACGACGAATTAGGTGTGCCAATATTTCAGCATCACTCGTCGTTTGGAATATTGCACCATCGTCTTCCAATGCTGCACGGACGTTCAGCGCGTTGACTAAGTTCCCGTTGTGACAAATACCTAAATCCCCACGAGATGATTTAAATAGAAACGGTTGGACGTTAGAAAGTTCACTGCTCCCTTTTGCTGCATATCGGACATGTCCAATTGCATGTGGGAATCCTTTTAACGATAGTAATTGTTCATTTGACAATGCGTTCGTCAGCAGGCCCGTACCGCGTGCCCCAAACAAATAATCATTGTTTGAGCACACGATACCTGCACCTTCTTGTCCACGATGTTGCATCGAATGTAGAGCGATATAAGTTAAGTCACTTGCTCGCTCATGTCCCCATATACCGAAGACACCACATTCTTCATTTATTCCGCGGATGTCATCCATTGTGGAATAGCTCCTTCCCAAAGCGCTTGTGTCGCTTTGACTGTTTGTTCTATCGTTACCGTATTCGTCGTTAACTTAAAAGTATCTGCTGTTAACTCGCCCACTTCTACTGCATCTTTAATGTCTAAACCTTTTGGTGCGATGACGATGTAGCGTGACGATGTTTCACTAAATAATAGCTGACCGTCGAAATCAAATGTCGCTTCTATCCCAAC
Source organism: Aliicoccus persicus (assembly GCA_020741755.1). Lineage (GTDB taxonomy): Bacteria > Bacillota > Bacilli > Staphylococcales > Salinicoccaceae > Aliicoccus > Aliicoccus persicus_A. The sequence continues at coordinate 13,620 of DYYI01000082.1, forward strand.
GTTATGCTGGCTTGCAAGTTGCGCAAGCTTAATTGCGATACCACCGCGACCGATTGGTGAGAGCATTGTAATTTCACGGTTGATGAATCGTTCTCTTAAATCCATGCCACGTGAAAATTCTACATCTAGGTCGATGTTGCGCTTTGTATGTTTGATGTCTTTATCGATTAATTTTTCGATTTGTGAGCCTGCAAAATCTAAGCCTGTCTCACCGATGATGTATACGGCGTCACCTGGTTTAATATCACGGTCTGCTAGTGTGCTCACGTCTTCAATCAGACCGACCATACCGATTGTTGGTGTCGGTAAAATCGATGACGTTTCTGTCTCGTTATACAGTGATACGTTACCTGAAATAACCGGAGTATTTAACGCACGGCTCGCCTCTGCCATGCCGCGTGTTGATTCTTGCAATTGTGTATAGACTTCCCCTTTTTCTGGGCTACCGTAGTTTAAGCAATCCGTCATCGCAAGTGGTAATGCACCTGTAGAAATGATCGTACGGAATGTCGCCGCAACGACTTCTTTACCACCGTTGTACGGATCAGCGTAGACGTAGCGACTCTTACCATCAACAGCCATCGCAACCGCTTTGTCTGTACCTTCTACTCGCACGACACCAGGACCGAATCCAGGCTTTTGCACCGTGTTCGCTCCGGCTTGGCTATCCAGTTGTTCATAGAGTGATGATTTGTCACCATGTGTTGGGTGGCCCAGCAACTCTTCAAAGACTGCGTTTAAATCTTCGCTGTTGTAGTCGTATGTGTGTTCAACCATTTCGATTGGCATGCCTTCTAATTCGTAGACCGGCGCTTCTGACAATGGTTCAACAGGAATTTCAGCATAGACTTCATCTTCATATTTGAGTAAGTACGTGTCACCTTCAGTCACTTCACCGATAACTGCTGCATCTAGTTCAAAGCGTTTAAATGCATCTAAGAATTTCTGCTCAGTTCCGTCTTCTACGACGAGTAACATGCGCTCTTGTGTTTCAGATAACATCATTTCATATGGCGAAATACCTGCTTCACGCACTGGCACTTTTTCTAAGTTTAATACGATACCACTTTCACCTTTCGCTGCCATTTCAGAACTACTTGACGTCAGCCCTGCAGCACCCATGTCTTGAATACCGACAAGCTCCGGTTGATCGATTGCCCAAAGCGTTGCTTCCATCAACTTCTTACCTGTGAATGGATCTCCCATCTGTACTGTTGGACGCTTCGACACGGTTTCATCTGAGAATCCTTCTGATGCAAACGTCGCAGCATGAATACCATCACGTCCCGTTTTTAATCCGAGGTAAATGACTTTGTTACCGATACCCTTTGCCGTACCTTTTTGCATTTTATCGTGTGTCATTAGACCGACACACATTGCGTTGACGAGTGGATTGCCATCATATGATGGGTCAAATTCTATCTCTCCTGAGACTGCTGCCGCGCCTATCGTGTTGCCGTAACCAGCAAGTCCTGATACGACACCGTTTAGTAAGTGCTGGTTATTTGGGTTGTCCAGTTCACCGAAACGAAGTGAATTTAACACACCAATTGGTCGTGCACCAATCGACATGATGTCACGAATCACACCACCGACGCCTGTTGCCGCACCTTCATACGGTTCAACAGCTGACGGGTGGTTATGCGATTCAATTTTAAAGACGACCGCTTGATTGTCTCCGATGTCAACAACACCCGCACCTTCACCAGGTCCCATCAACACTTGTTCGCCATCTGTCGGGAACTGTTTTAAAAAGGGCTTAGAATGCTTATATGAACAGTGTTCACTCCACATAACAGAGAAAATACCTGTCTCCGTCCAGTTTGGATCGCGACCTAAAATTTGTTGGACTTGCGCATATTCAGATTCTGTTAAGCCCATATCTAGATACATTTTTTGATCTTTAATTTCCTGTGGTGTTGCCTCATTAAAACGCATCATGACTGTTGCCCCCAATTCGCAATATTTTTAAATAGTTGTAATCCGTCTTCTGAACCGAGAATTTTATCTGTGGCACGTTCAGGATGTGGCATCAAGCCGAGTACATTGCCTGATTCGTTTGTGATGCCGGCAATATCAAGTGCCGAACCGTTTGGATTATTCGCATATGTGAAGACGATTTGATTGTTATCTTGGAGCTGTTTTAACGTCTCTTCAGACGCCATATATTGTCCAGTCGCATGCGCGATTGGGAATGTGATTGTTTCGTTAAGGTAATTCGTAAATTTTGAACTGCTGTTTGCAACGGTGATTGTTTCATTTCTGCTTATGAATTTTACATTTTTGTTTTGTGCGAGGCTACCTGGTAATAGGCCAATCTCAGTTAAGATTTGGAACCCATTTTGAATACCAACGACTGGCTTGTTGTCTTGTGCGGCTTGTTTGATTGCTGGAATGATTGGGGCTACTGCAGCAATCGCACCCGGACGTAAGTAGTGTCCGTAGCTCGCACCACTTGGGATAAGTATTCCGTCGTATGCGTCAAGTGACGTCTCGCGGTAGTCGACATGCTCTGCGTCAATGCCAGCTTTTTTAGCAGCATTTAATACATCACTGCTCGATCCTGGAAATTGAATGACTGCAACTTTCATTATTTTTCCTCCAATACACGGTACGTATATGATTCAATGTTCACGTTTGTAAATAACTTTTCAGCTAAACTTTTAACTGTCTCTTCGATTTTCGCCTCGTCTGTTTCATCAATCGTGAAGTTTAAGACTTTACCGACTTCAATATTGTCGACTTCTGTGTGTCCGAGACTATGTACAGCACGTGTTAACGCCTCACCTTGTGTATCTAAAACTTGGTCTAATAATGTCACTTTCAATTCAATCGTTTTCATAATCAATATTCCCTCCAGGAGTTTTTAATAGTTGTCTGTTGCTGCTTTAAAAAATGGGCGTAATTCGTGTAGTGAACGTGAAATATCTTGCGTTAAAACTGTTACGTGCCCCATCTTACGTTCGGGCTTGTTCTCAGTTTTACCATAGACATGGACATGCCAATTGTCTTGGTTATATAAATTCTCACCAATGTTCGTGAGATCTTTACCGAGTAAATTCATCATGAGTGCCGGTGTACGCAGTTCAATTTCTGGCAACTTTTTGCCGAGTACTGCGCGTATATGAATATCAAACTGTGAGTAGTTACATGATTCAATCGAATGGTGTGCAGAGTTATGTGGACGCGGGGCAATTTCATTCACATACAAGTTGTCGTTTTGATCGATGAAAAATTCAATCGTAAACACGCCGACAAAATGCAATGCCGCCATAATTTTTTCCGCTTCGATCGATGCCTTCTCTTGAAAGTTGAATCGCGATGGTACAGTTGTACGATATAGAATTTGATCGATGTGCAAATTCTCTTGGAGCGGGAAGAATACGGTTTGCCCCTTCGTATTACGTCCGACCGTCAGTGAGACTTCTGCTTTTAAATCGATATATTTTTCGACGATAAAATCCGCATCTTGGAATGGGATTTCTGCTGCTTGTAATGCGTCTTGATTATCGATAAAGTACTGCCCTTTACCATCGTAACCACCCGAATCTGTTTTAACGATGACAGGAAAGTCATGTGTTTTGGCAAATGACTCGATGTCTTTGATTGATTGAACGGATTCATATGGTACGACTGTTGCACCAGATTGTTTGATTGCAGCTTTTTCTGCCGTGCGGTTTTGCAACGTTAGAACCGTCTCTGCACCTTGCGGAATATGATAGTGCGCTGTTAAATGATTCAGTATTTCACCATCGATGTTTTCGAATTCATAAGTGATGACATCTGACTGTTCACATAATTCAATAAGTGCATCTTTGTCTGAAAACGGCGCTTGAATGAATGTGTGTGACACAGAACGCGCTGGTGCATCTGCTGATGGATCAAGCGTTGCTACTCTGAATCCCATCTGCTGTGCGCTCATCGCTAACATCTTTCCGAGCTGACCACCGCCGATAATTCCAATTGTTTTAATTGAGCTCATCTTGCATACCTCGCACTTTATCTACGAGAGAATCTGCGTAGTCATTTAATTTTGCGTAAATTTCTTTGTCGTGCACTGCGATCATGCGCGCGGCTAAGATTCCAGCATTTTTTGCACCAGCTTTACCAATTGCTGTCGTCGCCACTGGAATACCACCTGGCATCTGTGCAATCGATAAGAGTGAGTCCATACCTTTTAAAGCTTTCGATTCAATCGGTACACCAATGACCGGCACGTTTGTCAGTGATGCAACCATCCCCGGCAAGTGTGCAGCACCGCCTGCGCCAGCGATGATAATATCGATACCATTCTGTTTCGCGGATTGTGCATAATCGTACATTTCAGTTGGTGTACGGTGTGCGCTGACGACTTTCTTTTCATATTGGATGTTAAAAGTGTCCAACATCTCGCACGCCTCACGCATCGTTTCCCAATCTGAAGACGACCCCATAATCACGCCGACTCTCATAAATATGACCTCATTTCCAATGTAATCTGTGCTATAATTTTCATATACAGTCTATCATTAATATTTCAAAAACGCGAACTTTTTTTATGTATTTTTCCCTAATGTTTGTGTTTACGAATGTTTAGGGTGATTCAGCATGCTTATTGTTCGTGAATTTTATCTAAAAATGGAGGATTTTACATGACAGCACAATTATTAAATGGTAAGGAAATCGCAAAGGACTACCGCGCGGGCTTGCAAGCGGAAGTTGAAAAACTAAAAGAGAACGGCATGACGCCAAACTTAACAGTCGTTATCGTCGGTGATGACGGTGCGTCTTTAAGCTACGTGCGTTCAAAAAACAAAGCAGCTGAGAAAATCGGCATGACAAGCGACATCGTTCATTTAGATGGCGAGACGTCTGAGGAAGATTTACTTGCTGAGATTGAACGTTTGAATAACGATGAGAAAGTTCACGGTATTTTAGTACAGGTGCCACTGCCTAAGCAAATTTCTGAAGATAAAGTACTTGAGGCAATTGCGCCAGAAAAAGATGTCGATGGGTTCAGCCCAGTGAACATCGGCCGTTTGTATACAGGCCAACGTACGTTTAAGCCATGTACACCACTTGGGATCATGGAATTGTTGAAGCATACGGGATCTTTAGAAGGAAAAACTGTTGCAGTGATTGGACGCTCACACATCGTCGGCCAACCCGTTGCGAAGTTGTTGACGAATGAGAACGCAACTGTGACATTGATGCACTCACGCACAAAGAATATGGTTGAACAGTTGAAAAACTTCGATGTTGTTGTCAGTGCAGTAGGTAAACCAGGATTGATTACAGGCGACGACTTAAAAGAAGCCGCGATTGTAATTGATGTAGGTAACACAGTTGTTGACGGTAAGTTAGTTGGAGACGTCGATTTCGAATCCGCTGAGAAAGTTGCAAGCTGGATCACACCGGTACCAGGTGGCGTTGGCCCATTAACAATTACTATGGTGTTGAACAACACATTGCTCGCTGCGAAATGGAATAACGGATTGGAATAAAATTTTATTTATTGGAGGTCGTGCCACTTGGTTGTGACGCGGCTTTTTGTTTTGGTTTTTGTGGATTTGGTGGGGATTGGAGGGATTTTTTGGGTTTTGGGATTTTGGGGATGTTTGGAGGTGCTCGTGGTAACTCGAGCCAGAAAATTGGCGTGAGTTACCACGGATATTGGTTTCGTGGTAATTCGAGCCAGAAAACCGGTGTGAGTAAACACGGTTCCAGGTTTCATGCTTACTCGAGCCTGAAATTCGTCGTGAGTAAGCACGGTTCCAGGTTTCATGCTTACTCGAGCCTGAAAATCATCGTGAGTAAGCACGGTTTCAGGTTTCATGCTTACTCGACCCCGAAATTCATCGTGAGTAAGCACGAGATAAATTTCCTCATAGAATTTTTCGGTCGTCTGCCAATTCATATAGAAAATATGGCTCGAATTGGCAGGATGGAAATTTCTCGATTATTTTTAGGTCTAGAAATAGATCACACTACTTTACCTGCTACTTCGAGCTCAAAAATTGCATTGAAGTAGCAGCTTTTTGATTTTCCTGCTACTTCGAGCTCGAAAATTGCTTTGAAGTAGCAGCTTTTTGATTTGCCTGCTACTTCAAGCCGTAAAAATGTTGTGAAGTAGCAGTCTGAGATTTTTCACAAACAATTCGGACTGGGAAAAAGAATTAATCATCATTAATAGCTAACTCAGAACAAAAATCACCTTTGAGTTAGCGACTATTTAGATTTTTCGCTAACTCGGGCTCGAAAAAAGACTTGGGTTAGCGATATTCCACATTTTTCGCTACTTCAAGCCCCTAAACCACTACCGAACTAGCGACTTGCAATCATCCAAACTATCATACTCAGGTATGATAATGCAAGTAAATGTTTAAATATAATATAAAGGGGTATTTATTCACTAAGGAGAGGTGATTGTCATGATGAACAAAGAACGAGAATTCCATGACCTTGCACACGAAGTGAAAGATGAATCTTCAGCGATGTATAATACGAAAGCTGATTCACAAGATTATGTCAATGAAGAGCAACACAATATAAGCAACGAACAATTCAATAAACTTCGAGAAGAAATGTTAACTAAAGGTCACGATATCATCAACAACAGAGTCGGCAAGCACTAGTTTTAAAATTTTAGAAAACCTTAATTTCGGAAGATTTTTAAGAACTTTAATTTAATTTGTAAACGAGCTAGACTTCAATTTGATTTGTGAAATTTGAATGTGTATCAAGAAGAATTTGTACCAATTTGAATTAGAATAATTATTTGAAGCTTGCTTACTCGAAATGTTGTTGATTTTATTATATAGCCTCAACCATTCATGCCAAATGGTTGGGGTTTTTCTCTGGGATAAAACCCGTTCAAACGCCGACTGGTTTTTTATCTTCTTAATTAATCAACATATTTTACCAATTAATAGTAAGATGTTTCTGCTTGTGTTTAAAATATGATAAAATATAATACTATAATAGAAGTATTGAAATTAGACGTATAGAAAATTTTTTGAGGTGGAACATGAGCGCGGATATTATTATTAAAGCATTAGTCGCATTATTACCATTATCGCCGGCGACGAGTGATGAGATTGAAACACACTTAGAAGCTGAGCATATGACGACAAACATTTATGCAGATTATGAAGGACCTACAATGGAAGAAGAAATTGAATCGGTAGATACGCCTTACCCGATCATTAAAAACGTTGGCGCATTCAACGTAGAGGTTGGCGATGAGTTCGATGAGCTCGAGGGAGTGTATGCCGTTGATTCGAATGACGGTGACGTCACCGATAGCATTACAATAACTGATGGATCGGTTGATACATCATCGCCAGGTACGTATTACCTAACTTACCGAGCAGAAGCGAGCAACGGCGGTTGGTACAACATCACGAGAACGGTGACCGTGTCCGATCAACCGACGGATGAGTATCCAATGATACCGCCAACCGAAGCTGAGCTGAGCGGTGAAGTTGCGACTGACGAAGATGGTACCGAAGATGGCGACGGTGAATTGCTGAGCCAGGACGCGACCGGAAATATTGAGTTTGTCGGTGTCGATGATGAGACAATAAACGTAGGCCAAGAGTTTGATTTGTTTGAAGGCGTTGAAGTTTACGATGCCGAAGGTAACCAGATTCCAAACAACTTAGTATACACAACAGGAACCGTGAACAACGAAGAGCCTGGCGACTACACGATCGGTTATTCTGCATTCGATGAAGATGGCGAAGTTGCGGCAGTGGCCAGAGTCATTACGGTGCAATAGAGATTTGAATTGATGATAGATAAAAAACGGCGCAGACCCGGAATTCGGTTCTGTGCCGTTTTTTTGTGTTTTTTTGTTTGGTTTTAGGGTTTGGTATTTGGGGTTTGGTATTAAAATCCGTTTGTGTGTCAGTGAGCGAGTTTCATTGGAACGCAAATCCGTTTGTGTGTCTATGAAGTCTGCTCATTGGAACGCAAATCAATCTGCGTGTCAGTGAGATCTGCTCATTGGAACGCAATTCAATCTGCGTGTCAATGAAGTC
>DYYI01000083.1:0-3016 GCA_020741755.1 Aliicoccus persicus
CGGTGTTTAATTATATCGAGTGTGATTACAATCGCTGGCGTCGTCACAGTGCCTGTGGCGGTCTCAGCCCGGAACAATTTGAAAACCATAATCTCGCTTAGGGCCGTGTCCACATTACGTGGGTAGGATCAATTTTCCTGATGACCCCATCGACATAGTATTTTTTCAAAGCAAGAATTGCCTTCTCGCTATGTATTCCTGATAGCTTGATCAGGATATCAAAGTCTCTTTCAGATATATTCCCCTTTGTCATGTGTCACTCCATGAATCAAATTTCATAGTAATCAATCTTTCTTTGATCGACTTATAGATAATAAGATCAGAAATGATAAAAAAGTAACGCATATTTCTTCTCGTCATGTCTACTTATAAAATTCAAATGAACTAACCTGAACTACTTACACTGGAATATCATTATATTGGAATAATTATAAAACTGAACAAAATGGTCAATGTAATCTGGTTAATTTATAAATATTTACATTGCGTGATGATATTTAATTCCAGTGTTAAGTAATGTCACATGCCTATTATTGGTTACTACTTTGTAGGTGTTTTGGTTCGGCGTTAATATCATTGGTCATAATCACCTGTGAAAGTTTATCCTTGAAATGTTATAGGTATATTACTTGCAATTAAAAATGAGAAATTTATTATTATTGTGTTTTGCAAATATAATAATTAAAAATTTATTATAAATTATGATTAGAATTGACAATATAAAAGAATAATAAAACTCAATATGAAAATAATTATCATCTGGTTTGATACTTTTGCTGTTGATTACAGGAATAAAGTGTCAGAATAATATTGTTATTGGGTAAAAAAAGCCTCCACTATATGTGGAGGCAAACCCTTAGATAGTTCTATTGAGGCAAGTATGTTATAAATCTGCCTTATCTTTTATAGCATATAAAGATATGTATGCTATATTTTTTTTTTGAAGAAATTTTTCCAGAAATTACAGTAATACAAGAAATATTAACTGGTGTGATTTTTGGATGTTTAATAAGTACAGTGTACTTATATTTTTGTAATAAAGATGAACGCGTCCTTTAGATAAACTGAAAAATATTAAGCATGTCTCATGTGGTTTTCTGAATCAAAACTCTTTTCAGTCTTTGATTTTTTGTTAAAAACAGGTTTATTGCAAGGGTGTTGTTGTGAAATGTGTTTTGGTGTCGTTGTGATTTTATGGTGATAATGTGAATTTTTATCCTTTCAAGATGGCTCCCTGGACGTTAAATACAGTGGAAATTTATATTAAGATATAAATATAACTATTGCGTTATTTAAATTATTGTCTATTACAGCTCCAGTTAATAGAGCCTGAAGTAATTTCTTAGTATTTCATCATAAGCGTTTATCTATCGTCTCTTTCTAAATTAACCGGTCGTATTACAAGGTGCTGAATCTGATTAAGGAATGATACTTAGGGGATTATGGCTGACTTAATAATTAGATAACTGATAAATGACTATCAGGGGGATATCGTTAAGTCAGCCTTTAAAATCAAGCGATTATATAGCTGGTGACTCTTTTCGAAGAGCATCAAGGTAGTCAGCGTACCATTGCATCATTTCTCGTCTTCCTTCAAGGTAACGAGCATGGTTGTATGTACCACGAATGCTGTTTTTGTCCGTATGTGCAAGTTGCATTTCAATCCATGCACTATTGAATCCTTGCTCGTGTAGAACAGTACTCATTGTATGACGAAATCCATGCCCGGTAGCTTTTTTGTCATAGCCAATCTTCTTCAAAACCATATTGACGCTTGCATCGCTGATAGGCCTGTTAACATCATTTCTTCCGGCAAAGATGTATCTGTATCTTCCAGTCAGTTCTTTGAGGATTTGCAGAGACTGGATTGCCTGATCTGACAGAGGGACGATATGCTCCTTCCTCATTTTCATCCGGGTCGGAGGAACTTCCCATATCTTTTGGGTAAAATCGATCTCACACCATTCCCCCATACGTAATTCTACTGTTCTCAGCCCTGTGAGCATCAACAATTTTGTAGCTTCACGGGTTACAATACTGCCGGTGTAGTTTTCGAGTTTGTATAAAAACTCTGGTAGTTCAGGAGGAAGCAGGAAAGGGTAATGTGTTCGCTTATAGCTTTTCATTGCTATAACCAGATCAGAAGCTGGATTGTATCGTGCCCGACCTGTAACAATGGCATACCGAAACACTTCACCACATCGTTGGCGAACTTTATTAGCTAGCTCGCAGGCTCCTCGGCTTTCGATACGCTGAAGAACTGCGAGAAGTTCAAGAGGTTCGATTTCACTAATGGGTCTGTTTCCAATGTAGGGAAACACATTATTTTTGAATGCTCTGTCGACATAATCAGCGTAGCTGGCAGACCAGCCTGAAACTTTTGCGTTGTACCACTCGGTGGCGATTGCGGCAAAAGTTCTTCCTTCGGAAAGGTTTTTCTCAAGATTTTCAGCTTTCTTGACTTCACCGGGATCTTTACCATCGGCATGTATTTTCTTGGCTTCATCCCGACGTTTGCGAGCTTCAGCCAATGTAATAGTTGGATAGGTGCCAAATGATAGTTTCTTTTCCTTCCCCGCATAGTGGTACTTCATTCGCCAGTACTTTGAGCCGTTAGGATTGACCTGAAGGTAGAGCCCACCACCATCGGCAATCTTATAAATTTTATCTTTGGGTTTGGCTGTTTCAACTTGTCGAGCTGTCAGTGGCATCTGGGGGCCTCGCAATAGATTGACCAAGATGTGCCCCTAAATAGGCCCCCAAATGTGACTTGATTTACGTTCCCCTGAGGAGAATTAAGGCGACTATTTGAGTAACATAAGTAAGGGTATGTGCTGATTATAAAGGCTTTTTGTGGGGTATGGTAGATTTCAGGAGAGGTGTGCATGGTGTCCCCTGCAGGAATCGAACCTGCAATTAGCCCTTAGGAGGGGCTCGTTATATCCATTTAACTAAGAGGACAATGCGGCATGAGTATACCCGCTAATGGACTGCGGGGTAAGTACGCTGCCGCTCG
>DYYI01000084.1:0-17988 GCA_020741755.1 Aliicoccus persicus
GTAATGTTGAGCAGAAGAAACACAATGATATAAATATTTACGGTGAGTTTCCAATCCATTAGTTGAGCCCACCTTCCTCATAACGCATCCATTCTCCATCATACAAGATGAACCATGATGGTGTATATGTCACAAGATTCAGTTCAGACTGTTCTTCTGAAAAACGCATATTATAGCCCAGGATAAAGTTCGTCACAAACTGTAAACTCAAATCATCACTGCTGGCTATTTCATAACGTACCGTCTCAATGTTCGGTAACTCAACGGTATCCTGCGAAGGAATTTGAGTATTCATGCGCAATTGCATGCGCTGGAACTCATAAATTTCATTGATGCCATCTCGCACAACTGTCGTATTGCTAATCTCATCACTAAAAACAAGCTTTCCATCGATTGAATCCCTAAGCACCAGTTCGCTGTTGTCAGAATTATAATCGAAAATAATCGATGAGTTGTTCATCGCACGGTGTGAATTCAAAAAGTCAAAGTTTTTTCGAATCGTAATATGATCGTTTGTTGAAGATGACTCTTCTTCATGCTTATTTTGATACAAGTAACGAAACGTTTCATTATTATAGTACGTTGCCACTTGGTCATTTTCATACATCGTAATACCATTTTGGTTGGTACTCGTATAATCATTATATAAAAACATGACTTGGTTCAACAATTCTACACTCATCATTGACGAGATGAATACTTCACGATTCATGCTTGCCGGTGCACTCGGACTATAAATGGATGTGAGTCTCGATGCATTGTTACTATTCGTAATAATGCTTGAAAATCTTTCAAATGCTGTTTGCTCTGTAGTTAAAATATCAATAATTGCTGATGAACTTAGAGCAACGTTTACATACGTTGTGTTTTGATTGGTTTTATCGATGAGGTATAACCCCGCGTCATCTTCACGCAAATCGATGATTGCACGGTTCATGTTACCCCGCGGGTTAAAACCTTCATAATCGATGCCATATGCAGAAAGAAATGTTTTTACTGGGATATCTGCCATAAAATCTAGTATTAAAAAGTGCTGGGCATCGATGTCAGAGATGACATGGTCGACAGATGATAAGTCTGTGTTCATCTGTAATGATTCGACTGCAGATGATGAAAACTCTGTATTTAATGCACTGTTCATCGTATCGATATCCTGTGTTCCATTCACTTCATTTCCTTCAATCAAGACGTACTGATAGGGTCGAATGATCTGAGAAAATTCGACATGATCACCATAACCTGTATTCGGAAGGGAAGATAGCGACGTTTCCACTTCAGAGAAATCTGTCTCATAACTCCATACGAGTACAGTTAATACTAAGCTCGAGACGACAAGCAAGAAGAGAAAGATGGCTTTTAAAATATCTTTAATCATACCAATCATCCTCATCAATATTCATAATCGGTAAGTTAATGTAGATGCTTGTCCCTTCAGTCTCTATACTACTTGCCCAAATTTTCCCATCATGTGCCTCAACAATTTCTTTTGATATTGCTAAGCCTAAGCCAGTGCCGCCCATCTTACGTGCACGTCCTTTGTCGACACGGTAGAAGCGATCAAAAATTCGGTCAATTTTACCCGCAGGTATACCAAGACCATTATCTTTAATTTGTAACGTTAAACGATTGTATAACTTATTCTGCTTGATTTTTATCTCGACGCGCTTATCCGTATTGTTAGAGTACTTAATTGCATTAGAAATGACGTTATCGAGTACTTGTGTCATTTTATCGAGTGCGATTTCTACGAATATCGCTTCATCTGGTAAGCTGCGGATAAACGTCACCGTATCTTTATGTGACATTTCAAATCGGTCGATGACGCGATTTAAGTATGAATTGAAATCGACGAGCTCAGGAGAAATTTCCTCCGCATCATTATCCATGCGTGAGAGTTGAAGCAAATCTTCAACGAGTCGACTCATACGATCTGTTTCATCTCGTGTCACGCCGAGGAACTTCGTTGCAAGTTCATCATCTTGATACGCACCATCTTGCAGCGCCTCGATGTAACTCTTCATACTCGTGAGTGGTGTGCGTAGCTCATGAGAGACGTTTGCAACGAATTCCCGACGTTCATTATCCACTTTTTCTTGCTCCGTGACGTCATGTAATACAGCGATATAACCATTGATGAAGCCCGTATCTTTCACGATGGCCGAGAATGATATACGAATGCTAGAAAAACGTGAATCTTCTGCCAATCCCGTCACCGTACGTTCAGAGATTTCTTTTTTAATATCTTCAAGATCCATCTCTTCATGTAAGTTGAGCAACGACATCAAGTCTTGGTTGTACACTTCTTCTTCTGTTTTACCGAGCATGTACATCGCCATATCGTTGACGACACGCACACGACCGCGTCTGTCTGTCGCTAGAACACCGTCTGACATGTGCGTGATGACTGAGTCCAAACGGTTTTTCTCACTTTCAGTGTTTGCCTGCGCCTCTTGCACACGCTTGCTCAGAATATTAAACCCTTCAGCAAGTTCACCGATTTCATCTTTACTGTATACTTTAACGCGTGATGTATAGTCACCTTCACTCATTTGCAAGGCTTGGTTTCTCATATCTGTAATTGGCTTCGTAATTGTACGCGCAATAAAGAAACCGAGCAAAACTGTAATAATTAAAGCGATCCCGGTCGCGATGATGAATATACTATTTATTTGATCGAGCTGTATGAAAATTGCTTCGATATGAGAAGCAATATAAATAACACCGACAAGAGACCCGTCAACATAGACCGGTTGGTTCAAAATCCATACGCGTTGATTATTGCTATCTACATTTAAATAGATCTCTTCATTTTGCGTTCCCGTCTGCAGTGCCTCAGCCGTTGTCGGCATCGAAACACGTGTTTTGACGATTGATTCATTCGATAAAGAGCTCGTCGCGAGTAGAATATTGTCGACATTGACGAAGCGGATTTCATTGATTTCTGTCCGGTTGCTATAATCTCTAAATATGACAGATAACTCATCATGAAGCGTGTCTACATCTTCCTCGTATTCTTCGTACAAACTTTGTATACGACTTTCAATTGTCGTCGCTTGCGCAGAAATATTGTCTTTAAAGTTCTCCGTCAGCTGACGTTCAAGCGTATTGGTGAAGAATAAGCCGATAATTTGCATACCAATGACAATGAGCAGGACATAGATCAAGACGATTTTTATCTGTAATGATTGTAGGTTTTTAAAAAACTGTTTCATCTATCAATGCCCCTTACTTAAGCATCACCTGGGACATAATAACCAACACCTCGACGTGTTAATATATACTCGGGTGAGGATGGGTCCGTTTCAATCTTTTCACGTAAACGACGAATCGTTACGTCGACCGTACGCACATCACCGAAGTAATCATAACCCCAAACTACTTCTAATAAATGTTCACGTGTTAACACTTGTGATAAGTTTTGCGCTAAATAATAGAACAATTCAAATTCACGATGTGTTAAGTCTACTACTTCATTATTTTTCTTAATGATGTATTGTTCAGGCATGATTGTGATCTCATTAATTTCGATATTTTTAGATTTCGTTTCCTCAACATCTTTCGTCGCATGTGTACGTCGAACATTCGCTTTCACACGTGCGATCAGTTCGCGTGTAGAAAACGGCTTTGTCACGTAATCATCCGCACCGAGTTCGAGACCGAGCACTTTATCGATTTCGGAATCTTTTGCAGTTAACATAATGATTGGCATGTCATGCTTTTTACGTACTTCACGACATACTTCCATACCGTCCATACCTGGTAACATAATATCAAGTAACACTAAATCCGGTACGATTTCTAATATAAGATCTAACGCCTCATTTCCACTATAGGCAACATGAACTTCAAAACCTTCTTTTTGCAAGTTGAATTCTATAATATCTGCAATTGGTTTTTCATCGTCAACAACGACAATTTTCTTGGCCATGATAGACCTCCATTCCAACAATTCTTTTTTTAGGATCACTATAAATGTAACATTTTTAGCGGTTTACTTCCATCAAGTGCCATTGTGATGGGACTTGTGTGGATAGACGCACACATAAAAAAGCTTGGAATCCTTATGTAAGGTTTCCAAGCTCATATTATAAAGCGGTCCCGACGGGAATCGAACCCGCGATCTCCTGCGTGACAGGCAGGCATGTTAACCGCTACACCACGGGACCATTATGTTAGATTATAAAATTTTAAAAAAGTGACCCCTACGGGATTCGAACCCGTGTTACCGCCGTGAAAGGGCGGTGTCTTAACCGCTTGACCAAGGGGCCATATCTTCAATTGATTTTTATCAGAACAAAAATAATTATAACATTAACACAACACAGAATGCAATATTATTTTACAAAAAAATATTCCGCTTCACATATTTTTCAACATGAAACGGAATATTATTAAATTAATCAAATGATTTCAGTAAATTTGTTTGATTACGGTCCGGACCAACTGAGAAAATTGAGATTGGTACGCCACATAATCGTTCGATTTCTTCTAAATAATTGCGTGCATTTTCAGGCAATTCATCTAATGTTTTTACGTGTGTGATGTCTTCATCCCAACCAGGTAATTCGACAAATACAGGTTCAGCACGCTTAAGTTCAGCAAGTGTCGCAGGGTACTCTGTTACTTCTTTACCATCTATTTTGTATGACGTACAGATCTTCACTGTTTTTAATCCACTCAACACGTCGATACTGTTCAATGACAAGTCTGTAATACCGCTGACGCGACGTGCATGACGTACAACGACACTATCAAACCAACCGATGCGGCGTGGACGGCCTGTTGTCGTGCCATATTCGCGACCGATTTCACGGATGTGATCACCAAACTCATCAAAGAGTTCTGTTGGGAATGGGCCATCACCGACACGTGATGTATATGCTTTCGATACACCGACGACATGCTTTACGAACGTTGGGCCGACACCACAGCCGACTGTAACGTTACCCGCCACAGGGTTTGAACTTGTAACAAATGGATATGTACCATGATCGATGTCTAGCATCACACCTTGTGCACCTTCAAACAATACGGACTCATTATTGACGAATGCATCATCAAGTACTTTCGCTGTATCTGTCACGTATGGACGCAAGCGATCTGCAGCAGCTGTATAATCGTCATAAATTTCATCAAACGATAAACCATCATGGTTATATAATGCTTTGAATAACTTATTTTTTGCATCTAAGTTTTGCTTTAATTTTTCTTTGAACGTATCCGAGTCAATGAAATCTCCAACACGAATACCAGTACGCGCTGCCTTATCGACGTAACATGGTCCGATGCCACGCTTCGTCGTACCGATTTTATCGTCTCCACGCGCTTCTTCTTCTAGTTCATCTAAAAGGATGTGGTAGGGCAAGATCACCTGTGCACGGTTAGAAATGCGCAAGTTATCTACTGGAATACCACGTGCGATTAAACCATCTAATTCTTTAATTAAAGAGAGTGGATCTAATACGACACCATTACCGATGACCGATAATTTATCTTTGTAAAAGATACCAGATGGAATAAGGTGTAGCTTATACGTTTCTCCATCAAATTGAATCGTATGTCCTGCATTATTACCGCCTGAAAAACGAGCAATGACATGCGCGTTCTTACTCAAGAAATCCGTAATTTTACCTTTACCTTCATCGCCCCATTGGGTACCGACTACAACTATGCCTGTCATATAAATCCCCCATAACTTTACATTTTATACCGCTAATTATTCTACCAGTTACACATGTAAAAATCAATTAAAAGACGAACATTTTCAGAGAGTTCCCCAGAAAATGTTCGTCAAATTTCTCGATCAAAGTTTTCTTGGTCTAAGAATTTACTATATTTCTTGTTAAATATTAATTTTGCTGTGCCTGTCGGACCGTTACGATGCTTCGCAATCAACAGTTCAACTTCACTCGTATCCAACTGTGATACATCGCTTTCTTCACCTTCGCCACGGTTATAATAATCATCGCGGTAAAGGAACGATACGATATCCGCATCCTGCTCAATCGAACCGGATTCTCTCAAGTCACTCATCATCGGGCGTTTATCCTGTCTGGATTCAACACCACGAGAGAGTTGTGACAATGCAATGACCGGTGCACCAATTTCACGTGCAAGCCCTTTTAACATACGTGAAATTTCAGAAACTTCTTGCTGACGGTTTTCACTACGACGTGTTGAAGAACCTTGGATCAGCTGCAAGTAGTCAATGATGATCATATCCAAATGCTTTTCCTGCTGCTTCAAGCGCACACATTTAGAGCGAATTTCATTGATTCGAATACCTGGCGTATCATCAATAAAGATTCTCGAGCGCGATAATTCACGAATCGCCATCTGGAACTTCGCCCAGTCATCTCGATCGAATCCACCCGCACGCAATTTCGATGCATCGATGTTACCTTTTGATGCGATCATACGTGAGACGAGCTGCTCAGCACCCATCTCAAGCGAGAAGACAGCGACGTTATAATTCTGGTCACTCGAGCCGACATGCTCTGCAATATTGAGTGCAAATGCTGTTTTACCCATCGATGGACGCGCTGCTAAAATAATTAAGTCGTTGCGTCCAAAACCACTCGTCATGCTGTCGATTGCACGGTATCCACTCGGAATACCCGTTACTTCACCTTTGGTTTTGTTAATCTCTTCCGCATGCTGATAAAGTTCAGGAAGGATGGTATCCATCCTTCTGAAATCATTTTTGCTCGTCGCTTGAGACACACGCATGACGGATGACTCCGCATCCGTCAGTACATCTTCCAGTTCAACTGAAGCATTTTTACTATTTTCTATGATCATCTCTGCAGTATCGATGAGCGTTCGACGCGTACTATGTTCTTTAACGATTGCAACATAGTCCGGGTAGTTTCTTAACGTCGGTGTCGCATCCATGATGTCAATAAGCAATTTAGGTTCAACAAATTGTAATTTTTGATCTTCTTGCAACTGGTCCACGACCGTTGTTGTATCAATCGGTTTGTTGTTTTCATTCAACTTTAAAATCGCACTGTATATCTCCTTGAAACGCTGATCAAAGAAATCATCTGGTTCAAGTGGCACGACATCGCTATACAGTAACTGTTCATTCATGAGCAGTGCGCCAAGGACAGACATTTCAGCTTGCAAATCATGTGGCAATTGCTGATTCGGTTGCATGGACACACATCCTTTACTGTTCTTTAACGTGAACTTTGACTGTCGCGTTGACCTCTGGGTGTAATTTAATATTTATCTTGTGATACCCGAGAGATTTTAAAGGTTCTGACATATCGAGTTTGCGCTTATCCAGCTTAATATCATGCTGTGATTTAAACGCTTCGATGACTTGCTTTGAACTGATGGAACCAAATAGGCGACCACCTTCGCCGCTTTTTGTTTTAATTTCAACTTCAATTTGCTCAAGTTCTTCTTTAAACAATTTTGCATCCACTAAATCTTGTTCTGCTTGTTGTTGTTTATCGAGATTTTCACGCTCAAGACGCGCTAAGTTTTTCGCATTTGCTTCTTCAGCCAATCCCTTTTTAATTAAGAAGTTTTGCGCATATCCTGTCGATACTTCTTTAACTTCACCTTTTTTACCTTGGTTTTTAACATCTTGTAAGAAAATTACTTTCATGTTTCTGACCCTCTTTCTTCAATACTCTTGTTTATTGCCTCGACTAATTGATCATATGCATCATCTAGTGAAACACCAACAAAACGCGTTGCTGCGTTTGTTAAATGGCCACCACCATTTAACGATTCCATGATGAGCTGGACATTCATTTCTCCGAGCGAACGTGCAGATACACCGATCGAATCATCCTCGCGAACTGCCATGACAAATGATGCTTTAACACCTTCAATTTTTAACAGTTCATCTGCCGCTTGTGCAACAGTAACCGGGTGATACGTATCCGTCGGGTCTGCTTTGACGATTGCGACACCATTGTCCCAAATCGCAGCAGCTTTAATCAAGTCGACACGTGCAATGTACGTATCAATATCATCCTTTAAGAATCCATGCGCTAATACTGGATCCGCTGAGTTTGAGCGCAAGAAACTCGCTGCATCAAACGTTCGAGACCCTGTGCGCAACGTAAAATTACGCGTGTCAACGATAATACCTGCAAGCATAATCGATGATTCGATCCGTTTGAGTTTTCCTTCTGATGCCTGGTACTCTAGCAGCTCAGCGACTAACTCACTCGCACTCGACGCATAAGGCTCTAAGTATACAAGCAATGGATTCGATAAAAAGTCATCGCTGCGTCTATGGTGATCAATCACCACTTTACGGTTTGCCTTATTTAATATCAGTTCATCTTGTACCATGACTGGTCGATGCGTATCCACAACAACGACTGTCGTATCCGTGTGTAGAAAATCCCACGCATCATCACTCGACACGAAGCGTGAATATACTTCTTCGTGTTTTTCGACTTCTTTCATGACACGTGAAATCGTCTCATCCAGATCATCTTCATTTAAAATAATGCGTGCATCAAGACCGTTCATCTCAGCGAGTCTTGCGACACCGAGCGCTGCCCCGATTGAATCCATATCCGGACGCTTATGACCCATAATTATGACGTTACTACCTTCGAGTAATATATCACGCAGTGCATGAGATACAACGCGTGCACGTACGCGCGTACGCTTCTCCATCGGGTCTGTCTTACCACCATAAAAGCGTGCATCTCCGTTATAACGCTTGATTGCAACTTGGTCACCACCGCGCCCAAGTGCGAGATCTAAGCTTCTCTGCGCAAGATCGCCAACATCAATATACGAGTCACTGCCCTCACCAAAACCGATACTCAGTGTAATTTGCGCACCGATTTCTGACGTTTCCATACGCACTTTGTCGAGTAGGCTAAAGCGAGTTTCTTCTATAGCAGCCAAGCTTTCTGCATTGAGTAACAGGAGAAATCTGTCTTGTGAGAAACGACGTAAGTAGACGTTGTGTGTCGCTGCCCATTCATGAATCAATCCGGTGATCAAGTTGTTTAATTCACTTTTTAAAGACTCCGCCATATTTTGAGTCACTTCGTCATAGTTATCTAAAAATAAAATACCGATGGTCGGTCGTTTATCTTCAAGCTCTTGTTGCTTATTTTTATAGCCTGTAATATTGACCATTTGCAACGTGTTGAAGTCTGAATCATGATACACACGGAAACTGTGATTTTGGTATGTACTGTCGACAACAGTTAAGTTATTTACACGGAAAGACGTTAATATATTTGGGAAAATCAAATTGATATGCTGCCCGAGTGCATCTTCAGACAAAATTGAACCAATATAATTGTTCATCCATTCGATTTCATCGTTGTCATTTAACACAATCAAACCGACAGGCATCGTATCGACAGTCAGTTGCTTACCCCCGACAATCTGATCGACGGTGTACTGAAGTCGTGACTCCATATCAAGAATTGTTCGATGTAAATAATAAAATACGAGTATAATTATGATTGCCGTAACGATAGAAAAGATAACGGCTACAGTGATGTTATATGCATATATCATGATGGCATTTAATATTAAATGTGTGACAAGAATGCCAACGGGAATATAAATCTTACGCTTGTTCATTACTTTAAACATTTCATCACTTCCTTTTCATAATTATCCACATTCTAATTCTAAATACCATTTCAAACAACCCGATCAACATTGTAATTGGTCTTAACACAATGAGTGGAATGAGGAGTAAAATCGATATTGCAACATGCACTTTCTTTTCTCTTAATACGAAGTAGACGAATGCAAGTCCGTGTACGAATAACAACCATTCCAGAACGAAGACAATGTTTGAAACTATACCGTAAAAGACGCCGTCACGCGATGGGCTCATGAAGAATGAAATCAAGAAAAACACAAAGAATAAGTACATGATTGGTCTTGGAAATGCCCAATCTTTAAACGACTTAGCTGGCCAAAGTTTAATCTCATCGTTTTGGCCAAGCAACCATCTCAGAATGAGTACACTAACAGTGACAATAATCATCGAATAAATCGTGATTTGTCCTTGTAAGTTCATGTAAAAAACTTGCAGACTTGTGTTGATCATTTCTACATCAACTAATGAAGACATACCTGTTAATTCCATCTGTTCATTATACCAAGAAACGAGCGATGCCCAAATCTGTCCGAGCGGCGGAATCACATTGAATACTTGAAGTAAATTCAATCCACCAATCACGATAATCGTCATGACCGCTGTTGCTATAAATATCGTATATTCTTGTGTATATTTACTTCTGAGCGTAAATTCTAGAACATACGCTAGCGCATACATTAATACGAGTGAAATCCATGAGAACGGCGACATAAAAAAGAATACAGGCAGCAAAAAGCTAATGAATGTCAGCCAAAAGTGATAGGCTGATTTATGTTTAAGATTGACTAAATAATAAAGTGAGAATGGCAAAATCAACATGCCGAGAACCAATGTGATTTCAGTGACAAATAAAAATAGAAATCCAATGGCGAGAACAACGAGTAAATACCACAATGGAACTTTCGGTCGCAAAAAGCAACACTCCTATATACTAAATAAAGCTCCTAATATCGCTAGGAGCTTGTACTTACTATATTATAACTTTTTTAATACCTTTGTGCCACCTAAATATGGTACGAGCACCTCTGGTACAGTCACCGTGCCATCTTCATTTTGATAGTTTTCTATGATTGCTGCCATCGTACGGCCGACGGCAAGTCCACTACCATTTAATGTGTGAACAAATTCTGGTTTCGCATCTTTATCTTGTTTAAATTTAATGTTCGCACGTCTCGCTTGAAAGTCCGTCATGTTTGATATTGAACTGATTTCTTTGTAATCATTATAGCTTGGCAACCACACTTCAACATCATACGTTTTTGCAGATCCAAAGCCGATATCACCCGTACATAACAGCACAGTACGATGTGGAATTTCAAGTAAGTTTAAAATGTTCTCTGCATGTTCTGTCATCTCTTCAAGCGCAGCCCAAGAATGTTCTGGATGTTCGATTCTTACCATCTCAACTTTGTTGAACTGGTGCAAGCGAATGAGACCTCTCGTGTCGCGACCTGCTGATCCCGCTTCACTTCTAAAGCACGCCGTTTGTGCCGTGAATTTTTTCGGTAGGGCATCGCCTGATAGCGTTTCTTCACGGTGGAAGTTTGTCAATGTCACTTCAGAAGTCGGAATTGTGTACATCGCTTCACCGTCGATTTTAAATAAATCTTCTTCGAATTTCGGTAATTGACCCGTTCCAAACATCGCTTCACTCTTCACGATTTGCGGTGTCATCATTTCGCGATACCCATTTTTCCCGTGCACATCAAGCATAAAGTTCATCAGTGCGCGCTCAAGTCGTGCACCTTCACCCGTTAAGAACACGAAGCGCGCACCTGATACGCGAGCGGCACGCTCGAAATCCGCCATTTCTAAATCATCTAAAATGTCCCAGTGTGCTTTCACATCGAAATCAAATTCACGTGGCGTACCTGTTTTACGAACTTCAACGTTTTCCGTGTCATCTTTGCCAACTGGTACATCGTCATGGATTAAGTTCGCAACGCGACTCATTTTATCTTTGAAAGCTGCTTCAGTTTCGTTTAACTGTTGATCAATTGCAGAAATTTCCTCACCGACATCACGCATCGCCTGGATGGCATCATCTGCATTCTCTTTGTTGCGTTTTTTCTGTGCAATTTCTTCAGAAGCTTTGTTACGCTTACTCTTTAACGCCTCAGTCTGCTGAATCAATTCGCGGCGTTTTTCATCCAGATTGATAATCTCATCGATGACTGATGCATCGTCACCACGCTTTGCCACTCGTGCTTTTACATCTTCTGTTTCCTGTCTAATACGTTTGATGTCTAACATCAGACTCACTCCTTTAATTGTTTGTATATAAAAAAATAGACCACGTCCCTGTGTGAGGGACGTGGTCTACGTGTTGCCACCCTTATTTAATATGTCCGAAAACATACTATCTTCATTCATCATATCGGCAACTTGCCGTCACTTAACCGTTATAGACAGAACTTCATACATTTTCACGTGTTGCTTCCACCAACCGCAACCTCTCTATATGCATACTCATGTATTACTTTATCTGTAAGTGAATCTATTAACTTGAGGCCATTATAAGTCGTCCACAAGATAAAATCAACTGTTGATGTGATTTTGCTACCAAATTAATCCAGGACGTGTGTAGACGACGTTGCCGTTCGCCATCACCGTGTGCGCATGATTCACACCATAATGATATGGAATGTACTCATGGTTTGGTGCATCCCAAATGACGAGGTTTGCATCGTCACCAGCATCGAGTGTACCACGGTCAGAACCGATCGCTTTCGCTGCATTCACCGTGACTGCATTCCAAATCTCATTCGGTGTCATCTTCAGCTTAAGCCCTGCGATTGCCATGATCATCTGTAGGTTATCTGTGACACAAGAGCCTGGGTTGTAGTCCGTCGCGATTGAAACAGCACCACCGCCATCAATCATACCGCGTGCATCCGCAAATTCATTTTTACCGAGATAGAACGTCGTACCAGGCAGTAACACCGCCACGATATCCGAATCTTTCAGCTGTGATTTACCTTCGTCACTTGCAGCGACTAAATGATCTGCTGAAATGGCATTTTGTTCAATCGCCAGTTCTAATCCACCGAGCGGGTCGATTTCGTCTGCATGAATTTTTACTTTGAAACCTTTTTCGTTTGCCGCTTCCATATATCGTCTCGACTGTTCAACTGAAAATACTGCCGTTTCAGTAAAGATATCTGCAAAGTCCGCGTAGTCTTTTACATCATCCAACAATTCGATCATCTCATCTAAAAATTCTTCAGATTCACGGCCTTTTGGAATTGCATGTGGCCCTAGAAACGTATGTTTCATTTCAATCGGGAAGGATTCTTCTAACACTTTTGATACTTTAAGTTGCTTCAATTCGTTCTCTTTATCTAAACCGTAACCTGACTTACTTTCAACCGATAAAACACCATGTTGAATCATGCGTGTAATATTTTTCGACGCTTTGTCGAACAATTCTTGCTCTGATGCTGCACGTGTCTGCTCGACTGTTTTTAAAATACCGCCACCTTGTCGTAAAATCTCAAGGTAATCCACGCCTTGGCGTTTCAGTGCCGCTTCATGCTCACGTGAACCACCGTGCACAACATGTGTATGTGGATCAACGAGGCCAGGGGATACGACCATGCCTTCTGCGTCAATTGTCGATTTTGCTTCGTAGTCATCCGTCTTCGCACCGGCGTAAACGACTTTCCCATCGTTCACGACAACGATCGCATCTTCAACAATTTTTAGTTCATCCATCTCAGCACCTTTTAGCGCTTTATCAGTTTTCTTTGGCAATAATAAGCTACCAATATTTTTAATGATTACATCATTCATTACTCTTGCTCCTTCATCATTGGAATGTGGACGCCTTTTTCCTTTGCTGTTTCTATCGCTATGTCATAACCTGCATCGACATGACGCGCAACACCCATACCCGGGTCACTTGTCAGAACGCGTTCTAAGCGACGCTCTGCATTGTCTGTACCATCTGCGACAACAACGAGACCAGCATGTAGAGAATAACCCATGCCGACACCACCACCGTGATGGACTGAAATCCAAGAGCCACCAGCTGCTGTATTCACGAGCGCGTTTAAAATTGCCCAGTCACCAACTGCATCACTGCCGTCTTTCATCGCTTCTGTCTCTCTGTTCGGACTTGCAACAGAACCAGAATCTAAATGGTCACGCCCGATAACAATAGGTGCAGAAATTTCTCCAGTTCGAACGAGTTCATTGAGGGCAAGACCCATCTTCGCACGGTCACCATAACCGAGCCAAGCGATGCGTGATGGTAAGCCTTGGAAAGCAATTTTTTCCTGTGCCATATCTAACCAGCGCATCAGTTTCTCATCTTCTGGGAATAGTTCACGCATTTTCGCATCCGCTACTTCGATATCTTTTGGATCCCCACTAAGTGCTGCAAATCTAAATGGTCCTTTACCTTCACAGAAGAGTGGGCGAATGTATGCTGGGACAAATCCAGGGAAATCAAATGCATTTGTCACACCTTCATCAAATGCCACTTGTCGGATGTTGTTTCCATAATCGAATACGATTGCGCCTTTATCTTTGAAATCAAGCATTGCTTGAACATGCTTCGCCATCGATGCTGAAGCCAATTTTACAAATTCTTTCGGATCTGACTGACGCATCGCTTCACCTTCTGCGAGTGTAAATCCTTCAGGTAAGTAACCGTTTAACGGGTCATGTGCAGACGTTTGATCCGTCACGACATCAATTTTCACATCGCGATTTAAAATCTCAGGTAAAATCTCTGCTGCGTTACCGAGCAGTCCGATTGATAATGCTTCCCCTTTGTCGCGTGCTTCTTCTGCCATCTTGATTGCTTCGTCCAATGAATCCGTCTTCGTGTCTAAGTAACGTGTTTCGAGACGTTTATCGATTCGTGTTTCATCCACTTCTACACAGATGACAACACCTTCGTTCATCGTCACAGCGAGCGGCTGTGCACCACCCATACCGCCAAGACCGGCAGTGAGTGAAATCGTCCCTTTCAATGACCCGCCGAAGTTTTGATTCGCAAGTTCAGCAAATGTTTCATATGTCCCTTGCACAATCCCTTGAGAACCGATATAAATCCATGAGCCCGCCGTCATCTGACCGTACATCATCAAGCCTTTCTTATCGAGTTCATTGAAGTGCTCCCAATTGGCCCACTTTGGCACGAGTACCGAATTCGATAAAAGGACACGCGGCGCTTCTTCATGCGTTTTAAACACTGCCACCGGCTTACCCGATTGCACGAGCATCGTTTCATCTTTTTCTAAATTACGCAATGTATTTTCAATGGCTTCGAATGATTCCCAGTTACGTGCGGCTTTACCGATACCACCATACACGACGAGGTCTTCCGGACGCTCAGCAACTTCAGGGTCCAAGTTGTTGTACAACATACGCAATGCTGCTTCCTGTTCCCAACCTTTACATTCGATTTCCAAACCTTTTTTTGCTCTAATTACTCTCGACATTTCAGTCACTCCTTTGATTATTAGTATACATTATTTAATGATTCTTAAATGATCACTCACGATGTTGATGTCTTCAGAGAACACGCGGTCTTTATCCATAAAATCGACGATATTGCGGTATTCGTCGAACTTCGCTTTCGTCTTCGGTGATAGTTTGTCGATGCCTTTAATTTCAACGGCACTCAGTGCAATGAACAGTTCCGTTGCAAGGACGTTGCGAACGTTATCGATGATATCGCGGCAATGACGTGCACCGATTGTACCCATCGACACGTGATCCTCTTGGTTCGCTGACGACGGAATGGAATCCACACTTGCCGGATGTGCAAGCGTCTTGTTTTCAGAGACGAGTGAAGCTGCCATATATTGCAAGATCATCGCCCCAGACTGAAACCCTTCTTCAGGCGATAAAAATGCCGGTAAATCATTGTTTAACTGCGGGTTGACCAAACGCTCAATACGGCGCTCAGAAATATTTGAAATCTCAGCGATACCGATTTTCAGTAAATCCATCGCGATGGCAATCGGCTGACCGTGGAAATTACCGCCAGAGAATACTTCTTCTTCACTAAAGATGAGTGGGTTGTCATTCGCCGCATTCATTTCGATTTCTAGCTTCTCCTTCACATAGGCAAGCGTTTGAAGTGACGCACCATGTACCTGTGGAATACATCTGAGAGAATACGCATCTTGTACACGCATTTCTCCTTGACGCGTCGTCAGCTGTGATCCTTCCAACCACTCAAGCATCGTTTCAGCAACTTCAACAGACTCTTTGTAACCACGTGATTGGTGAATTTTTGTGTTATAAGCATCGGTAATGCCGTTTAATGCTTGATGTGTGAGTGACGCAATCCACATGCTATCATGCATCAATTGTTCCGCTTCGATGTAGTTGATGACACCTTGCGCCGTCATCGGCTGCGTCCCATTGATCAGCGCAAGTCCTTCCTTCGCTTCAAGTATATGTGGTTTAATATTTAGTTCTTCGAGCACTTCAGCAGTCGGACGTAGTTCGTTGTTGTAATAGACCTTGCCCTCACCAATCAGTGCAATCGCTAAATGTGAGAGTGGGGCAAGGTCACCCGATGCACCGAGAGAACCTTGCTCGGGAATATATGGAATAATCCTTTTGTTAATGAATGTTTTCAGTTGATCGACGAGCGCACGAGATACACCTGAATGTCCTTTTAGCATCGTGTTGAGACGCATAATCATCATGCCGAGCACAGCATTTTGCGTAAAAGGTTTACCAACACCAACCGCATGCGAACGCACTAAATTCTCTTGCAACGCTGTCGTTTTATCTTTTGAAATAAACACATCACAGAATAATCCGAATCCAGTCGTAATGCCATAGATGACGCGTTCATTGTCAATGATTGTCTGGACGATACGCTTCGCAGCATCGACCCGCGTGTAAGCATCATCCGTTATATCCACTTGTGCTTCATGTGTGGCATAGAATTCACGCATGTTTTCAATCGTTAAATCTTGACCTGTTAACTTTAAAATCATAGCCAAACCTCCTAGAAATAAGAACTAAAATAAAACAAAAAAGACACATCAATCCCTTTTTGGATTGTTATGTCCCTAATAACTAATGTCTGTGACAATCTATATTAAATTTTAAATGTGGTTAATTCCAAGCCCCAAAGCCTCGTGTTCTTTACCTTTAATCGGCGCACCGATCGTACCGTAAAAACAGATGGAGATCCATTCTCCCTCAGCTTCAACGTCGTATGGATTACCACGAACGATCGCAAATTTCAGACCGACCGTACGCATAATTTCACCGACACTTAAATCACCGCGCGTCACACCTTGCAGTGCTTCCAAAATCGCATGATAAAGTGCATGCGTCTCACGATAAACATTTTCATCGATGATCCCACCACGCTTTGCAGCCGTTTCAACAGACGAGATCACTTTGCTTAAATCCATTGAACCCACTTTACCCGTCATCACTTTAAACGAGTCAAAATGTGGTAAAATGCTCAGTGCCGTTTTTTCATCGGTCAATGCAACAAGCGTCGTGAATTTACCGAATTCACGATGTGTACTTTGAGTCATAATATACCTACCTAATCACTATTCACTAATGTCTAATAACTGATTTAATTATAGCGTTTTCATGAATATTGTACAAGGCGGGGGTGGTAGATTGGTTTGCGTGTCAATGAGCGAGTTTCATTGGAACGCAAATCAATCTGCGTGTCAGTGAGCAAGTCTCATTGGAACGAAAATCCATTTGCGAGTCCGTGAGCGCACCTCATTGTCCGTCAAATCTATTTGCGAGTCCGTGAGCTCATCTCATTGTCCGTCAAATCCGTTTACAGGACCGTGAGCTAATCTCATAGTCCGTCAAAACCATTTAAACACCAAAAAACACACACTATTCACAAAAAATAGTGTGTGTTCTTTTAAATTTACTCAGATTCATCCGAATCTTCCTCAGAAGATTCTGGATCTAGGTCTTCTTCGACCTTGTCTACTTCATTTTCTAGTGAAAATTCTGCATCTTCCATGCCGCCGCCTTCATCACCGGCTTCACCAGCAACACCATCTCCAGAACCACCTTCATCACCAGAACCTGAATCTGTCTCTTTCTCTACTTCTTTCAGTTCCTCTTCAACATCTTTAACCGTCGTTACAGTTGCAACGCGTTGGTCGTCCATCAAGCGAATCAAACGAACGCCTTGTGTGGCACGTCCTGTCACTGAAATATCTTCAACCAACAAGCGGATGATGACGCCATGATCTGTAACGATCATCAGATCTTCATCACCTTGAACGGCAGCGATGTACACTAACTGACCGTTACGTTCTGTCAGCGTTGCTGTCTTCACACCGCGTCCGCCACGGCGTGAAACTCGGTATTGTTCTTCTGGCGTAATCTTACCGTATCCTTTATCTGTGATGACTAATATA
>DYYI01000085.1:0-6405 GCA_020741755.1 Aliicoccus persicus
TCTGAATTTCTTTGAATTAGCAGTAATAAACAAAATGTGCCAATTCGAATGATTTTTTCGGACTTGAATTGGCAGGTAAATCAAAATACTGCCAATTCAAACTGTTTTTCTAACCTGAATTGGCGACCCACATCAAAAATCAAAAAATCACCCAGCCACATCATTGTGGCCGGGCGATCCTCATCTAATCAAACACATAATAACTAATGTTATCGTCACTATCTTTCGTAATCACTGCGTATGTCTCATGCGCACTCGAAATCACAACTTCTACTTCTATCCCAGCAAAGCTATTCAAAAGAATATCTTTCACATGCTGTGCCATCGCAACGACTTCGGAGCGGCTCGTGTAGTCAATTGGAATCGTGACGTTCAGCTCGGCGAACTGACCATCTTTAAATCGTGCTAGACCAATTGTTTGTGAGAAGTTATCAAAGTACTCAGTCAATCGTGTGTTGAAGTTTCGATACTCTGCATTGATTGCGTCGGTAACGATTGTTTCGCCTGTTGATGGCAATAATTCAAATTCTTCTTCTACTGATTCGAACGACTCGACTTCTGTCTCTCCCGCTGGGCTAAAGGCTGTCATCACAAATTTCCCTGGCACGATATCATAGCGGCCAGACTGTATATATACAGCAAACAATATATCGATATCTTCGTATGCCTCATTCGCACGCAATCGTTCTAAAATTTCTTCAATCGCACCTTCTGCAAAATTAATGGAATCACTTTCGCTAATCACCATCGATTGGGTACTGCTGCTATTATCTCGACGATACAAATGCTCACTATTCAGTGCCAATCCAATCGTCATACCTGAAAGATCATACTCACCATCTTCATTTTCAACCATATAATTCTGTTCTAGGATATGTGATAAGTATCTCGGATAGTTTTCAGCAATCACTGCTTCATTCGTCTCGCCTTGTACTGATGGGTTCAAGCCCATATTACTGAATGCACCACTCGATTCGCGCTCTTCATCCGACATATCTGCAATTTCATCTTCTGAATATGCACGCGATAAATACCCACGGACGATGTCGCTCGTAAACACTTGACCTTCTCTGAAGTAATAGTCCTCGACGCTAAACACTTCTTTACTATGCTCGAGCAGCCCCGCTTCAAACGATTCTATATTATATGTCGAGACCATATTCGTGCTCGTCAATCCTCGGGATGGTGATAGTTCATATGGAATGACAGACTGATAGTATGATTCATTTAAACCGACACTCGATGTGACCGTCTCTTCACCATCTGACACAGGTATATCTACATCTGTTACGATATCTTGTGATGTATCTACCCCGTCGTCTGCACATGCCGCGAGGAGCAACACACCGATTAATAACCATTTTTTCATATTACTGCTCCAGTTTTTTAATAAATTCTTGCTCATTCCATATTGTAACATCTAATGACTGTGCTTTCGTCAACTTACTGCCGGCTTCTTCACCCGCGACGAGTACATCTGTATTTTTCGACACAGATCCAGTCACTTTTCCACCAGCTGCCTCGATTTTAGCTTTCGCTTCATTACGTGTCATCTCTTCCATTTTTCCGGTTAACACGAACGTCAATCCATCAAATGAATTGCTCGTCTGCTCCACGACATCTTCAGACATTTTCACGCCATATTGATCGAGCTTTTCAATCAACTTTTGAATATCTTCATGGTTTAAATACGTATATAGAGAGTTCGCAATTTTTTCTCCCACTTCAGGCACATTCATGAGTTCTTCAGGTGTCACTTGTAGCAAGCGCTCCATCGTCTTGAATTCACTAGCGATGATTTCGGATACTTTACTTCCTAAAAATCGAATGCCAAGTCCAACCAAAAGCTTTTGTAATCCCTGTTCTTTAGATGCTTCGATTGAGTTCAACAAGTTTTCGGCTTTCTTCTGTCCGAATCGTTCGAGTTCAATTAAATCTTCAA
Organism: Aliicoccus persicus; assembly: GCA_020741755.1. Classification (GTDB taxonomy): domain Bacteria; phylum Bacillota; class Bacilli; order Staphylococcales; family Salinicoccaceae; genus Aliicoccus; species Aliicoccus persicus_A. Next base: position 1,943 of record DYYI01000085.1, read on the forward strand.
ATTTAAGCTGATAAAGATCACTGATATCTTTGACGAGTCCAGCTTCGTAAAGTTGAGCAACTTGTTTTTCGCCCAATCCTTCGATGTTCATTGCTGTGCGAGACGCATAATAGATGATGCCTTCGACAAGCTGCGCCGGACACGATGGGTTGATACAGCGGATCGCCACTTCCTCATCCAATTTCACAACATCATGCCCGCAACTCGGACACTTCGTTGGTGCTGGATACGGCACTTGGTCTGTACGTTCATCAACAAGTGGTTTTATCACTTCTGGAATGATGTCGCCTGCTTTTCGAATGACGACCTTATCTCCGATTCGAATGTCTTTTGCCTCAATCAGTTCTTGGTTATGCAGTGAAGCGCGTGCAACCGTTGTGCCCGCTACTTTTACCGGCGTCAGTATTGCGGTTGGCGTAATAACGCCAGTTCGGCCGACAGTGAGTTCGATATCAAGTAGCTCTGTCACAACTTCTTCAGCTGGGAATTTAAACGCAATCGCCCAGCGGGGTGACCGTGCGGTAAATCCGAGTGTTTCCTGTGCATCGAAATTATCAACTTTAATAACGATACCATCGATTTCATAAGGCAATTCACTACGCTTTTCCACCCAATAATCCGTCCAATCGATCACGTCTTCAATTGAATCGAATACACGACGTTCCTTATTTGTTTTAAAGCCAAGTGCATCGAGTTCGTCAAGCGCTGCACTTTGTGAGTCTGCATCCAGCTCCGTTAAGTCATTGACGCTATATGTAAAAATCGATAAGTTTCTAGCTGCAGCAAGTTTTGGATCCAATTGTCTGAGTGATCCAGCTGCAGCATTGCGTGGATTTTGAAATAACTGCTGTGCACTCGCTTCGCGTGCTTCATTCAATTTAACAAAAGAACTTTTCGGCATATACGCTTCGCCACGCACTTCAAATGACACCGCACGGTTCGCGCGCAGTGGAATTGATTTAATCGTCTTTAAGTTTTCAGTAATGTTCTCACCGACACTACCGTCACCACGTGTTGCACCTTGAACAAATCGTCCATTCTCATATTTTAATGAGACGGCTAATCCGTCAATTTTAAGTTCACACATGTACGTCGCTTCCGGATAAACATCGCGCACACGCTTATCAAACGCCCTCAAATCTTCTGCGTTAAACGCATTCGATAGACTCAACATGGGCGTGTCATGCGTGACTTTTACAAATCCTTCGAGTACATCTCCACCCACTCTAACAGTCGGTGAATCGTCTGTTTTAAATTGAGGAAACTCATTTTCAAGGTCAATTAACTCATGCAATAAACTGTCATATTCGCTATCTGGAATCGTCGGTTTATCGAGTACATGATAATTATAGTTATGTTCTGTTAATGATTTTTGAAGTTCTTTAATTCTCTCTTCCATGGACATTACTCCTTTTTAGAAATGGGTGCAAATTGACTGAGCAGACGCTTCGGTCCAACTGATTTAAATACGACATCGAGTTCCTCAGAACTGCCTTCACCTTTAACAGCGGTAATCAATCCATCACCAAACTTCGGATGTGTCACTTTATCGCCTGTTTTAAACTGAGATGTTGCGTTTCCTGTCGTTACAACACGACTTTTACCACGGGCAGGACGGCTCCGGTCTGCATTGTATCCACCGATACGTACCGACGGACGCTCATATTGCATCCCTTCGATTAACTCTTCTGGTATTTCTCCATAAAAACGACTGTTCATGTTTGATTCTTGTTTACCATAAAGCGTGCGCGTTTCAGCACGAGAGATAAACAACCGATCTTCTGCACGCGTTAGCGCAACGTACATCAAACGGCGTTCTTCTTCTAATTCACTCTCATCAAATATCGCACGGCGAGAAGGGAAGATGCCTTCTTCAAGTCCGATTATAAATACAACTGGATATTCGAGTCCTTTTGATGCATGCATCGTCATCAATGTGACACCGCTGTCCTCTTCAATAGAATCCTGATCAGAAACGAGTGCCATGTCACTTAAAAACTCAAACAAGAGTGAATCTGACACTTCGTTATCACGGTCAAATTCCATCGTTACCGTTTTAAATTCCTCTAAGTTTTCGATACGACTTCTTGATTCCAGTGTCTTTTCCGCTTCTAACATTTCTAAGTAACCCGTGTCATGTAACGTTTCATCGACGAGTTCTGTCACTGACATGAACTGAGCTTTCTTTTGTAAATTCTCAAGCGTCTCATTCAAGAGTGCGAGTGCATTGGCGACCTTACCACTCACACCGATAAAGTCTGCTGCCTTTAATGCCTCGTACATACTGATTTCATGTGCTTCTGCATGGGCACGAATTTTATCGACCGTCTTTTGACCGACACCACGCTTTGGCACGTTGATGATGCGTTCATAACTGATGTCATCACGTGGATTTTGAATGACGCGTAAGAAACTCATCAAGTCTTTAATTTCTTTACGTTCATAGAACTTCATACCACCAACGACTTTGTACGGGATGTTTGATTTCATCAATGCATCTTCGACCGCACGAGACTGTGCATTCGTTCTATATAATACAGCGATGTCACTATATTTATATTTCCCTTTTAAGTCCATGATGTGGCTAACGACGTTATGCCCTTCTTCACGTTCCGTGCCACTGACGATGCTCGTGATCTTCTCTTCTAAGCTCCGCTTCGTACGCAAGTTTTTCGGCTTTCTTTCCGTGTTGTTTTGAATCACGGCATTCGCAGCATCGAGTATCGTTTGGCTCGAGCGATAATTCTCCTCAAGCTTCACGATTTTTGCCTCAGGATAATCTTCTTCAAAGTTTAAAATATTCGTAATATCTGCACCACGGAATTTATAAATCGATTGGTCCGAATCACCGACGACACATATGTTTTTATACTTCTTCGCCAACAGTTGAATCAGCTCATACTGTGCTTGGTTCGTATCCTGGTACTCATCGACATGAATGTACTGAAATTTATTTTGATAGTACTCGAGCACACTCTTCTCTTTTTTAAAGAGTTCAATCGTCAACATGATTAAATCATCAAAGTCGACGCTTGAGTTTCTATAGAGCACCTCTTGATACGTCTGATAAATTTCAGCATATAGTGTATCAGGGAATTTATCTGCAGTTTCCATCGCTTCTTTCGGCTTTGTCAGTGCATTTTTCTGATTGGAAATATAACCGATGATATTGCGTGGATTATGCTGTTTTACATCGATGTTTCGGCGACGCATGATGTCTTTAATGACGTTGCGCTGATCGGTTGGATCGATGATTGAAAAGCTGCGGTCATAGCCTAAGTAATTGATGTTGCTGCGCAGTATTCGCACACACATCGAGTGGAATGTTGAAATCCAAATGTCTCGTGCATCCTCGGCCCCAACGATGCGCTCGACGCGCAACTTCATTTCATTGGCTGCTTTATTTGTAAACGTGATGGCTAAAATGTTGTATGCCGGCACATCTTTTTCACTGAGCAAGTATGCCACACGGTGCGTGAGCACGCGCGTCTTACCACTGCCTGCACCAGCCATGATTAATAACGGGCCATCTGTTGATTTTATTGCTTGTAACTGCTCTTCGTTCATCATAGATAAGTCCATAATTTAACTCCTAATTACTGTGTTTAATGCTGCTTCAAAATCTTCATATATTAAGTTTCCGACGACTAACGTATCTGCAAACGGCGCGCGCTCATCGAACGCTTCTTTCGAATCGATGCCACCACCATAGATCATATGCACGTTCGTTTTCGTCTCATAAATATCTTGCAGCAATTCTTTCTCAGCTAACGTACCACTGAATTCAATATACATATATTTTTGACGATACATTTTATCGATTAACTGAATGTAATATGCCATGTTCTCACGATTGATTGGTTCGCAGTTTGCATACTTGTATGCTTTGCATTCTTCATTGAAAATCAAATACGGCATTAATGAAATCGTGTCATAGTCGAGTAAATGCGCGTAGCGCTCCAGCGCTTCAAGTAGCATGCCGTGTAAAAATTTCATATCCTTCGTATTGAATACAGCAGGCACAAAATAGTGATCAAACCCTGGAACGACCGCTTCTAAATTGGAGAGTTCTAGCGCCACCGGTTTCATAAATCGTCTGATTCTCGACATTAAGTCGAGTACATTGGTCTCTGTGACACCGTCTGTACCACCGACGATAATCAAGTCTGTCTCAGACTCGCATAAGCGCTCTAAGTGCGCATCACTGATCGTCTTATTTGGGTCTAATTTAAAGACATGTTTACAGTTTTCTAACATACATTCCCCTCCAAAACTTCGTGTACTCATTATATCATGTATAGCAGTAAAAGAGATTTCTGAATCGGTCCACATAAGAGAAAACCCGCACGCTATCCCACTAAGAGATAAACGTACGGATTATTAAAACGGATTTGCGTGTCAATGAGATTCGCTCACTGACTCGCAGATTGATTTGCGTTCCAATGAGAGTTGCTCACTGACTC
>DYYI01000086.1:0-10373 GCA_020741755.1 Aliicoccus persicus
AATATTAAATTTATTTTTCAGCCGGCGGAAGAAGGTTTTGCCGGTGCGAAAGTCATGGTGGAGGAAGGGGTTTTAAAGAATCCATCGGTGGATGGAATTATTGCTTTACACGTAAATCCGAAAGTTGATTCGGGGATTATTTCTCATTGTGAAGGCCCCGCTACAGCTAACTCGGACAAGTTTGATATAAGAATTATAGGAGAAGGGGGACATGCTGCACACCCGCATTTATCTATTGATTCAATCACTATTGCAACGACTGTAGTGAATACGATGCAGCAGATAGTAAGTAGATCTGTTGAGCCGCTTGAGCCTGTCGTTTTAACTTTCGGGAAAATTGAAGGCGGTTTCAATCACAATATAATCGCACCTGAAGTAAAGTTGAGCGGTACAGTCAGAACATTAAATCTAGAGGTGAGGGATACCGTCAAGGAAAGGATGGAATCATATTTAAAACATATCTGTGAGGGTATGGGTGCAAAATATGAATTTGATTATCGTTATGGTTATCCAGCAGTCTTTAATGACCCGGAACTGACACCCTTAATCACAGATACCGTAACTTCTCTGTTGGGTGAAGATTATATTGATTACTCTAAACCAACAATGGGTGGTGAGGATTTCTCTTACTTTACAAATGAAATTCCTGGAGTCATCTTTAAAATTGGAACCGGTACCAATGAGAAGACAAGGTATCCACTGCACCATCCAATGTTTGATTTAGATGAAAAAGTATTACCAATAGGCGTTGCGACGCTTACCGAATTATCATTAAATTACATTAAAATGTTGGAGGAGAAAATCAAATTATGAAACTAAACATTAAAAAAGTACTGGGCTTATCATTATTGTCAGCATTTGCACTTGGGACTGTACATAGTATGTCAGCATCCGCACAGGATGACGATACACTGACGATTGCGCTTGGGACGGATATGGTGACGTTTGATATCCACAACCATGTAAACACATCAACAGAAGCAATTCATATCAATATGTTTAACTACTTATTTAAGCGTAATATCGAAACCGGTGAAATTGAAATGGACTTGGCTGAAAGTTATGAAATTATTGATGACACGAGCTGGGAAGTAACTTTAAAAGCGGATGTGCCATTCCATAACGGTGAAATATTGGATGCAGAAGATGTTAAGTACACGCTTGAGCGTGTATCAAGTGATTCAACGCTCCTCGAGCATTCCAACTATGCAGTAATTGACGAAATTGAAGTAATTGATGATCTTACATTCATAATTCACACTGAAACGCCTGACCCTGCGCTGTTAAACAGACTTGCACGTATCGGATCGGGAATACTTCCTGCTGATTATATTGAAGAAAATGGATTTGAAGAGTTCCTAAGGAATCCAGTCGGGACAGGCCCGTATCAATATGTGAACTGGGTACGCGATGACAGATTGGAGCTTGAAAAATTTGATGATTACTTTGAAGGCGATATTTCCGAGTGGGAGAACGTTGTATTCAGAGTCATCCCTGAAAACTCTACGCGTGTATCCGAACTGTTGACAGGCGGAGTGGATATCGCTGTGAATGTTCCGCCAAGTGAGTGGGACAGAGTGGATTCCGGTGCGGATACATATCTTGCACAGACGGACTCAAACAGAGCAATGATGGTATTTGTGAGACATACAGAAGGCTGGCCGACTGCCGATAAACGCGTGCGTGAAGCAATGGATCTGGCAATTGATAACGAAGCGATTACAGAGCACCTGCTCGGCGGTGCCGGTACACCGACAATCACGAGATTATCACCTGGTACATTCGGTTTTGCCGAAGAGTTAAGCAACACTTACAACTACGATCCTGATCGCGCGATGGAACTTTTAGCAGAAGCAGGGTATGAAGGCGGACTTGATATTAAGCTTCACTCTCCAAGAGGCAGATACTTACAGGATGCTGAAATTGCGCAGATGATCGTCGGAATGTGGGCACAGGTCGGTATTAATGCAGAGCTAGAATTCCATGAGTGGAGCAACTTCGTTGAACTTAGAAATGCCGGAAACAACGAAGATGCGTTTATTTTAGCACTTGGTAACTCAATGTTTGATGCATTTAACGCTTTAGATTGGTATGACTATGAAAGATTCGAGGGTCAAATCGATTTCTACAATGAAGAGCTCGAGGAGCTGCTTGCAGCTGCTGCACAGAACATGGATTTGGAAGAGCGTGAACAGCAGTATATTGAAGCTCAGCACCTAATCGCTGAAGAAGTCGTTCACCCTGTTTTACATTTAGAAAGTATCAACATGGGTGTCAGTGAGAGAGTGGACTATACGCCTACGATGGACGAAATGATTTATGTTCACACAGTAACTAAAAAATAATTAATATGGGTAGGCAGTCTTGGCTGCCTACCTGATTATTTAAAGTGGAGGAAAAAGTATGGCAAAATTTTTGCTGCGAAGATTATTCCAAATTATACCTGTACTATTAATTATTTCTTTCATTGTATTCTCTTTAGTATTTATTGCCGGGGACCCCGTTGCATTAATGCTTCCGGACGATGCTTCGCAGGAAGATGTGGAGCTGTTGAGGGAATCGCTGGGATTAAATGAGCCTTTTATTGTTCAATACGGTATTTACTTAAGAGATTTGATAACAGGTGACTTTGGTACTTCATACAGATATGGCACCGATGCACTTGAAGTGGTACTGGACCGGCTGCCCGCCACGTTGGAACTGGCTGGACTGGCACTCTTTTTATCTGTGGTCACCGCGATACCTCTTGGAATCTGGTCAGCGACTAAAAGAAACACAAGCATGGATTTGGTTGCGACAGGTGCAGCAGTAGTAGGTAAAGCTATGCCAAACTTCTGGCTCGGTATTATGCTGATTTTGGTGTTTTCAGTCATGCTCGGTTGGTTCCCGGTCTCAGGCAGAGGCACATTTTTACATATTGTTCTGCCGGCGGTGACGCTTGCGACCGGTATAGGCGCAGAAATGACGCGGCTCGTCAGATCCAGCATGATTGAATCATTATCACAGGACTACGTGAGGACGGCGAAGAGCAAAGGGTTAAAGCGTCACCTGGTCGTTTATAAGCATGCGCTGAAAAACTCTCTTATACCTGTAATCACGATAACGTTTCTGCAGACATCAACCCTTGTCGGCGGCACGTTAATTACCGAAACTGTATTTGCATGGCCGGGTCTCGGTCAACTTTTAATCCAGTCTGTATACGCAAGAGACATGGCAATCGTACAGGCAAGTGTATTTATAATAGCATCGTTAGTCATTCTCATGAACTTAATTGCTGATATATTATACAGATATTTAGACCCAAGAATTAAATTAAATTAGGAGGAACTTTTATGGAAGCAGTTGTAAATGATAAAAATGAAACACAAAAAAATATCCGTCCTAATTTTTTTAAGAGATGGGGCTTTTTACTCTGGCGCAGTAAGACAGGGACTGTTGGTTTAATTATAGTAACAATTGCGGTTTTAACAGCAATTTTTGCACCATGGATTGCACCATACGATCCTGCAATGATTAATCCTGCAAGTATGCTTCTTCCGCCGGCGTGGCTTGAAGGTGGAACAACTGAGCATCTGCTCGGGACAGACAATCTCGGTCGGGATAACTTTAGCCGTATAATCTATGGCAGTCAGATATCAATATTAGTCGGTGTTTCTGCAGTCGTAATCGCAGGTGCTATCGGTGTCACAATTGGATTGATTTCAGGATATTTTGGCGGCTGGATAGACAGTATTTTAATGAGGTTAGTCGACTCATTTTTAGCAATTCCAACTATACTTTTTGCGCTTGTTATTCTATCAATTTTTGAGTCAGGTGTTATGACTTTAATTATTGTACTCGGTATTACAAACTGGGTGAACTACGCACGGCTTGTACGTGGAGAGACATTGTCTATAAAAGAAAGAGACTTCGTTAAAGCAGCGCATTCAATTGGTGTGAGCGACTTCAAAATAATCATAAAACACCTGTTGCCGAATGTTATTTCATCATTCATTGTAATCTCAACGTTAAGTGTCGCGACAACAATCATACTTGAAGCTTCATTAAGTTTCTTAGGTTTAGGCGTACAGCCGCCGGTTGTCTCATGGGGTTCTATTTTAAGTGATGGACGAGATTATTTAGCCACGAGCTGGTGGGTCGCTACCTTCCCGGGAATCGCGATTACAATAACAGTACTTGGAATAATCTTCTTAGGCGACTGGTTGAGAGATGTAATTGATCCAAGATCAAAGACAAATTAGAGGTGAATAATGATGTCAACTGACAACTTATTGGAAATCAAAAACTTAAGAACATTATTCAAAACAGAGGAAGGGCGGGTGCCGTCTGTCGACGGCGTTTCATTCAGCATAAAGAAAGGTGAAGTCGTTGCGCTTGTGGGCGAATCGGGTTCAGGAAAAAGTGTTACCGCACTGTCTATTTTGGATTTAATTGCTTCAAACGGTAAGATTGAAAACGGTGAAATTTTATTTGAAGGTCAAGATCTTACGAGGTTAAATGAAAATCAAAAACGAAGAATGCGCGGCAGTGATATATCCATGATATTCCAGGAACCGCTGACGTCGTTAAATCCCGTATTTAAAATCGGTGAACAAATGACAGAAGCCATTCACGCACATGAAAAAATCAGCAAATCTAAAGCAAAAGAAAAATCTATTGATATGCTGGACAAAGTGGGCATCCCGAGAGCAGGTAAAGTGTTTAACTCTTATCCACATTCATTGAGCGGCGGGATGAGACAACGCGTGATGATTGCAATTGCGCTGTTGTGTGACCCAAAATTGCTCATTGCGGATGAACCGACAACGGCTCTCGACGTAACGATTCAGGCTCAGATATTAAAATTGTTAAAAGAAGTCATCAAGAAATTTGATACTTCGATACTACTGATCACACATGACCTCGGAGTAGTCGCGGAAATGGCAGACAGAGTAGCCGTTATGTATGGTGGACAAATTGTTGAAGAAACAGATGTATTTACGTTATTCAAAAATCCTAAGCATCCATATACGCAGGGGCTAATGGATAGTACACCGAAAATTAATCAATTAAATGAAAAGTTAAGAAGCATTGCCGGATCGGTACCAAGTCCCCTTGATTATCCACGTGGGTGCAGATTTGCGGATAGATGTCCACATGCCATGAATATATGTATAGATAAAATGCCGGGTGATGAATTAAATGAAGATAATCATTTTTCACACTGCTGGCTGCATGCAAACGCGCTAACAGATGACGAAAAAGTGCAGGTGAAAGTAAAGTGATGAATACTGAAGTGAGTACAATTACCGAAGATAAGGCAAAGACTGATGAGATATTGTTAGAAGTGAAAGGTCTCAAAAAATATTTTGACGTGTCAACCGGATTACTTAACAAAAAAGAAGCATATGTATACGCCGTCGATGATGTAAACTTTTTCGTTAAAAAAGGTGAAACGCTCGGCATCGTCGGGGAATCCGGATGCGGTAAATCGACGACGGGGAACATGGTCGGTATGCTTTTAGAGCCTACCGAAGGCGAGATTGTCTATAAAGAACAGGATTTAAGAGCATTATCAAAGAAAAAACTAAGAGGCATCCGTTCAGAGATTCAAATGATATTCCAGGATCCCTTCTCATCATTGAATCCAAGAATGAAAGTTTACGATATTATTGCAGAACCATTAAGAACACATCTGAAACTAAACAGAAGAGAGTTATATGATCGTGTTGCAGAACTGATGGAATTAGTCGGTTTAAATAAATCTTATATGAAGAGATACCCACACGAATTCAGCGGCGGTCAGAGACAGAGGATAGGGATTGCAAGAGCAATTGCACTTAACCCCGAGCTTGTGATTTGTGATGAACCGGTTTCAGCACTGGATGTATCTATTCAATCTCAGATATTAAATTTATTGGTAAAACTTCAAAAAGAACTAAATTTGACATTTATCTTCATTGCGCACGGTTTACCAGCGGTTCAGTACATAAGTGATCGTATAGCCGTCATGTATTTAGGAAAGATTGTAGAACTCGCAACGAAAGAGGAGCTGTTTAAGCAGGCGCTGCATCCATATACAAAGGGCCTGCTATCTGCTGTACCAATTCCGGATCCGGAATATCGTAACGAAGAAAAATATATTATTGAAGGCGATATTCCGAGTCCCGAGAATCCACCTACAGGATGTAATTTTCATACAAGATGTCCTTTTGCCCAGGATATATGTAAAACACAGGAACCGGAATTTAGAGAGGTTACGAAAGATAGATTTGTTGCATGCCATTTCGCTCTTGAGTTAGCTGATAAATAAAATAACTTATAGATTCGGTGATAAATATGTTAGATGGAAAAGAATATTTTGAAGAGAATATTGATAATATAATAGATGATATAATTACGATTGTTAGGCTTGATTCACCTTCAAACAATAAATTTTTAGTCGATAGATGTTTTGATAAGCTGGATGAGTTATTTAAAGAATACCTGGGTATTACACCGGAAATATTTGAGTCGGAAACGACAGGCAATCACAGGTTGTATGAAAAAAAACCGCTGAATGACGACAGTCCATCAGTATTATTGCTTGGACATATTGATACTGTATGGGATGAGAAACAAATACCAATCAAACGAACAGATGAAGTCTTAAGCGGCCCCGGCGTATTGGATATGAAAGGCGGTCTTATACAGGCACTGTGGGCGCTCAAGTATATGCATGAAACAGGTAAACTCAATGACTTGTGCGTGTCGTTTTTTATCAATTCAGATGAAGAAATAGGCAGCAACACTTCAAAAGATATTATCCAGGAAATTTCAGAAGAATATGATTATGTGCTTGTGCTCGAACCGCCTGTTGTAAATAGCGGTGATTTAAAAACCGGCAGAAAAGGGACAGCCGCCTACAACATAAAATTTGTCGGGAAGAAATCACATTCCGGCAATGACCATGCAGGTGGCGTAAATGCCATCGTTGAAGCAGCCAAGCAGGTCTCAGACCTGAGTGCTTTAACGGATTATGATAAGGGCATTACCATTAATGTCGGCAGCATTTCAGGTGGCGGTAAAATTAATATTGTACCCGATGCAGCCGAAATCGGCATCGATGTGCGAGCTGAACGCCTTGAAGATCTGGAATACGTCGATACGACAATCCATAATATAGAAGCATATAACAAATCTGTAGAGATAATAATTGACGGTGAGATTAACAGGCCACCGATGAACAACACTAAGAATGATGAATTGTTTTTAGTAGCAAAAGATATAGCAAACGAACTGGATTTAATGCTGGATTCAAAGTTTGTCGGCGGCGGAAGCGACGGCAACTTTACATCAGATATGGATATACCCACATTAGATGGGCTCGGTGTAGTAGGCGAGGGGATTCACCAGGAACACGAAAAAATATTTATTGAAGAAATACCTGAAAGAGCAAGCCTGCTTACAGGGTTGATTATGTCGTTGACAGAAGAGGATAAGCAGGAAGTTAGGGAAGTTAAGTAATTAACAACTAATAAATAGTTTAATAACAGTCTGGAGTAGGTGAGTTGACCTGCTTCAGATTTTTTTATTAAAACCTAATATACTTAATCAAATATACTTCATAATGATATAGTAGATATTATTATAATCTTTATAAATAATCTCTATGAGAAAATTAAATTTGTATACATAAAAAGGACTGAGTTCAATTAACTTCAGAAAATCATATTTAATCAACTCATTAATATACATAATAGTATTATTTTTACTGCACAGCACTTCACCAGAAGGTATAGAAACATGGATATTCATCACTATTACAGCTATCTTCATGTTGGTTATTCTATTCCTCCCTTCAAAACAAGTTAAAAGTTAAAAAGAAATCTGGAGTAGACAAAGAACTTCATATAAGTATCGATTAATCTAAGGGTAATTTTAAAAAATTGGAGTAGACGACTAATCTCGCTTACTCCAAATTTTTATCTTTATTATTTCTCAATCTCTTTCGTCAACTCTTCAAGCTGATCGACTAAGCTTCCTACATATGCAATCGTATCTTTCAGCGGCTGGTCTGTTGTGATGTCGACGCCCGCCATTTTAGCAAGCTCCACCGGTGACTTCGTGCCGCCAGCTTTCAACACCTTAATCCAGTCGTCCACCGCAGGCTGTCCTTCTTCCAGGATACGTTTATTCATCGCAGTTGCAATCGTTAAACCTGCTGAATACGTATACGGATAAAGTCCCATGTAGTAGTGGGGTTGTCTCATCCAAGTCAGTTCCGCACCTTCAGTGATAGTGACATCGTCACCCCAGAATTCTTCAATTACTTGACGCTTCAACTTATTGAGCACATTTGCATTAATTGTCTCATGTTTATCAACAAGTTTATATACCTCACGCTGGTACGCCGCCTCAAGCAGATGTGTCACACAGTTATGATAGTACGTTCTAGAAATCACAGAGCTGATGACCCAGCGCTTGAACTTCGGATCATCCGAATTCTTAAGCAGGTGGTTCGCTACAAGCAGCTCGTTGATCGTACTCGGCGCTTCAACAAAGTACATTGAAGAGCGTGTATCAAAGATATTCTGCTCTGCATTCGCATTGTAGAAGTGACCCGCGTGGCCAAGTTCATGTGCAAGTACGAATACTTCTTCCATTAAAGATGACCATGAAATTAAGATGTACGGATGCGCTCCATATGGTGACGAACAGAATGCACCTGTTGATTTACCTTTGTTCTGCACAAAGTCAATCCAGCGCTCATCATATGCACGGTTCACAATTTCCAAATACTCAGGTCCTAATATGCTGAGTGCTTCTTTAATGTACTGCTTTGAATCTTCAACACTGATTTCCGGCTCACTTTCAGGATCCAGTGAAATCTTTAAGTCTTCATATTTAAGTTCATCTAAATTATGCTCTTTTTTAAGCAGGTTCGCATAACGTCTCATGTGCGGCGCGAGGTCACTCATAATCATATCGATCTGACGGTTATATAAATCCTCGCTCACATCCTGACGGTGGAGCAGGTAGTCAATGACAGAACTGTGACCGCGTAAGTCGGCCTGCGTTTTCTCCTGCTTTAAATGGATATCATATGTACCTGCCGTCGTGTGCTGATATTCAGCCAGCTTGTCATAGAACGCGCGGAATGCCGTACGACGTGTGTCAAGATCCGGATGTGATTCAAGACCACCTTCGAACGCGAGGTACGAGAGCGGGATCTCTTTATCGTTTACCTTAATTGTACCAAAATCGATATCCAATAACTTCGTCTTTTGATAAAGTCCATATGGACCGCCAAAGACGTTAGAGAACGATGCAAGCGTTTTTTCTACTTTAGCATCAAGCGTGTACGGCTTATTCTTAAGTAAGTCATCCAGGAAGTTCGCATACTCAGGCTTAGCTTCTTTAAGCTTTTCGATGTACTTTTCATCCTGCTGAAGCAGCTCACTGTCTAAGAAACTCGATTCACTTCTGAAACGGCTTAGGCCATTTGAAACTTTACCCTGAAGACGCTGCGCATCCTCATCCGTCTGGTCACTGCTAATGCGGAGTGATGCGTATGTACCGATAGGGACGGCGTTTTCAGAAAGGGCGCGGTAGTGGTCGATTGCTTCAATTGCAATGTTCACATCACCGAGCTTGCCGGAGTAAGACGATTCAAAATCGCTTAATTGCTCAAGGAATTTTACAATTGCATTCTCACAATCTTGATCAGAATCAAACAGACTGGATAGATCCCAAGTTAAGTTCACGTCAACATCTTTACGTAATGGTAATTGTGCCATTAAAACATCTCCTTAAATATGTATGGTTGATTGTGTTGCTAGGAATAAATTTCGTATTCCGTAATATTAATTATACAGATTGGCAAATTATTTTAAAGAGATAATGGTTGGAATTGTGAGAAAATTTTGTAGAATTTATTTTGTAGGCATGAAGTGAGATGAATGAGGCAGCTCGCTCTGCAGATATGGTGGTTATCACATAAACGAGCGTGGTGATTGGTTCGATTAGGGTTTATCGTGCCAACAACCAGCGCTCATAGCATGCTCATAAGAAAAATGAACAAATTAAAAACTAAAGTGACAGTCACTCATTAGTCGGGGTGAATGGCATTCGTTTAAATGAATAAAATATATAACTTCCTATAATATATATTATGTAAACTTTAGAATAAAAATTATAGGCCATCTGTTCAGCTGGCCAATTCAATGTTATTACATATTATTCAGTATAACTGGTAAATCCCATGGAGTTATTATACCTAGGATATCTTCTGATGTTTCAATCTTCTGGCCTCTATTTGATATCAGAATTGCAAAAGTTGAATTACCTTGATGCAGTTTTTTATTAAAAATTTCCTCTACATTATGAACTAATGTGTTTGCATTAACAATTGT
>DYYI01000087.1:0-3266 GCA_020741755.1 Aliicoccus persicus
TTGGGAAAATTTCATGACCTTCTGAAGTCACAAAGACGAGACTGTGCGATTGACCCGTACTATCTTCCAGTTCACCCATTTGAATAGACATCATTGTAATATTTTCATGTGCAACATTGAGTGCATTTAATTGTTCATCAGATATTGCGGAGAAATTGTGTTTATCCTCAGCCGCTTCTTCCATATAGAATGTGCCCTCCGGTATATCCAAAATCAGCGACGCATTATCAAACGATAAACCACGCGCAAGACCCGTAATAGCTAGCGTAAGAAATGCAATGAGAAAAATGATTGTGCCTAGGATAGAGTATCTTAGTTTATTTTTTAAAATTTCTTGAATTGCAATTTTCATATTTAACGCCTTACTATTTACGAGTATCGAGTGTGATCGTTTGAATTAAGAACACTGCGTAGCTGATAAGTAAGATAACACCGCCACCGATATATACAGGTAAAGTTGCTGCGTTTGGTAGATCGAGTAAGAAGTGTAAGTACATACCGAATACTAATCCAACGTTACCGATTATTGCCGTCCATACATGGATTGTTGATAGTAACTGATTTTTTGGTGAGAACACTTTGTAGAATAGGGCGAATACTGAAAGTGCTAAGAAACCAGATACGAGAATATGTGCGTGAATTGGTCTAAACGCGTATGATCCAGCACCCGCCATATGTGCACCAATTACAGTACCGATTAAACCGAAAATAGCTGCTGTGACTAATAAAACTTTAGAATAATTTCTCATTTGTTGTCCCTCCGTTGTTTTGTGTAAGTTCATATTACAATCCGAATGTGAACTGGATATGAACAAGGGAGTTTTTTAATCTCGTGCTCACTCACGATATTTTTTTGCCTCGAGTGAGCACGAAAACTAAAACTGTGCTCACTCAGGTCGTTTTTTCTGCTCGAGTGAGCATGAAAAGTAAAACCGTGCTCACTCAGGTCATTTTTTCGGCTTGAGTGAGCACGGGATCAAAAAAACGGCTAACTCATCCAAAACAAGTTAGCCATTTAAAATAATATTCTATTTTTCCAATCTCACTCTAAATTCCGTACCCGAATCCGAGCTACTCACCTCAACCGAGCCATCATGCAAGTCGACGATTTGTTTGACGATGGCTAGACCAAGTCCTGAACCTTTTATACCTGGGCTGCGAGATTCATCCGCTCGGTAAAAGCGATCGAATATCGTATCCAGCTGGTCTTGCGGAATTCCAATACCGGTATCTTTCACCGTGACCAGAACTGCTTCATCTACATTCTCTAGTGTCACATCGATATTTCCTCCATCCACATTGTACTTGATGGCATTCGACAATAAATTATCCCACACCATGTTCAACAGGGCAGAGTCACCTTTCACAACACTATCTTCCAAGTCATACGTTATCATAAGTCCTTTTTCTTCGATTCTCCATGTAAAACTCTCAATCAATGTTTCAAGTTGTGCTTTCACATCGATATCACTGATCGTCATAAAGTCATCTTCGTAATCGAGCTTCGTCAGGACGAGTAGTTGGTCCGTCAATGTACTGATTCGCGATACTTCTTGGTTGATCACATTTAAATGAGCAGCGTGCTCTGAACTTTTATCTTCACTCTTCAGCAGCTCACTGTACCCTTTAATGTTCGCAAGTGGGGACTGGATGTCATGTGAAATATTTGAGATAAATGCCTTTTGCATCGATTGCTGGTTCTCAATGTTCTTTGTCATGACAACAAAATTTCGGGAAAGTTGTCCAATTTCATCACGTCTTTCTGTGTTCACATTCGATGTATCATAATCACCTGATGCAAGTCGTTGTGTTGCGATTTGCAGTTGTGTAATTGGTTGAACTAATATTTTCGTTCCAACTAGTACTAATATGACACTTAAGACGACCATGATGCCGAGCAACCAAGCAAACAGTAATTGCAATTCATGGAACAACATCGAGACATCCGGTCTCACGAAGATGGCATAGTCATAAACGGGCACACCAATCGTATTGATTGATTCATTTGAAAAGAATCCAGTGACAAATGTTTCACTCGGAAATTCCATAATGCCATGGAATGTCTCTCCAGCAAGTACTTGATCTACAGCGGAAATTGGGAGGTTATCTTCTCTAAAATCGCTGCCGTAGTGTGTCATTTCATAATTATCGTTCACGACGATGATTTGATAGCCAACGTCTGCGATAGATTCTAAATAGGCTGACACATCAATGTTCGGATCGGATTCAATATACGCTTTAATACTTTCACTTACTTCAACATTCTTTGCATCGTTCTCATCTTTTAAAAAATGTTGATAGTAGGCGTTCGACAATAAAAATGAAATTAAAAAGCTCAGTGCCATGATGCCGAGTGTCGTAATCGCAAATTTACTATACAAGCTATTCATCTTGTGTAATTTCCAAACTATAACCGATATTGCGGATTGTCCGAATTTCAAACGGAGCGTTGTCTTTAAATCGACTGCGTAAGCGTTTAATATGTACATCCACTGTTCTGTTGTCACCTTCGAAATCGAGTCCCCAAATTTCCTCAATCAATTGTTCACGACTAAAGACTTGATTCTTATGCTGTGCAAAGTAATACAGCAGTTCGAACTCTTTGAGCGGTAGTTTTATCGTCTTATTATCGATTTTCACAACATAATCGGATTTATCAATCACTATATTTTTAAGCCTGATAAAGTCCTTGTCACTTTTATTCGTGCGTCTTAAAATTGCTTCGATGCGGAACAGTAATTCTTCAAACTCAAACGGCTTTGTTAAATAATCATCGGCACCTCGTGAAAATGCTTCTCGCTTATCATCAATCTGACTTTTAGCCGTTAGCATTATCACCGGAATATCATGATTATTTTTAATTACTTCGGTAAGTGACAGTCCATCCATGAAAGGCATCATAATATCTACAATCGCAATATCTACGTCATGCGTCTTCAACTTTTCAACTGCTCGACGACCATCTGTTGCCGTTACAACCTCATTACCATTTTTTTCGAGCTGACGACTGACAAACGTCAAAATATTTTGATCATCATCTACAAGTAGAATATGCGTCATTATAGATTCACCTCTTCATTATTAATTTCATATAATTTTAGCTGTTCTTGTGTCTTTTTGTGTTAACAGGATTTGAATTACGTTTTTATTTATGCGTAAACCCATTTGCGTGTCTGTGAGCGACTCTCATTGGAACGCAAATCAATCTGCGTGTCTGTGAGCGACTCTCATTGGAACGCAAATCAATCTGCGTGTCTGTGAGCGAC
>DYYI01000088.1:0-49007 GCA_020741755.1 Aliicoccus persicus
GTACTCATTCAAGAAAACGATTAAGGGGAAATTAGATGACAGACAAAGATACAAATCATATACCAACACGTGTGATCAGCACTAAAAAGTTTAAGACGGTGATGATTAGCGTAAATTTTAAATCAAAACTAGATGAATCACGTCTGGCTGCACGTAATTTATTATCAAAAATGATGATAAAAAGAACGGATAACCATCCATCTGAAATCGAATTGCTTGAATATCTTGCGAAATATTATGGGGCACATTTATCGAGTTCAACATCTAAACGCGGTATCGACCATGTCGTTCAAATTCGTATGGAGTTCGTCAATGAGAAATTCGTCTTAGAAGATCTATCGGTATTTGATGAAATGGTCGCGCTGTTAAAAGATATCCTGCATTCACCGGATTCATATAGTGAAGAGACACAAAGTTATTTTAATCAAGAGTATCGATTATACAAAAACAGACTTAAAAGTTTGCTCGATAACCGGAATCAGCGTGCATATACATCACTGGTTAACACGATGTTTAAAGATCATCCGATGCGACTGCCAGCGCACGGATCATTAGAGTTACTTGAAGATTTAACATTGGATGACGTCAAAGAAGAACATCATCGCATGATGATGGATGATGAAGTATCCATCATTGTTGTCGGAGATATTGATGCGTCTGTACAGTCTAAGTTCGATGGATTATTCACACGACATGGTGCGGTTTACCTGTCGAATAAGTCATTTACGTTAGAGACGCCCGAAAAGGTGACACACACGACCGACACGATGGATATTGAGCAGTCGAAATTAATACTCGGGTTTACTGTCGCGGCTAAAGATAAAACAGAACGCATTAATCTTAATGCAATGAATCGAATATTAGGTGGCTCCACAAATAGTTACTTATTTACAAATGTTCGTGAACGCATGAGTCTCTGCTATCAAATCGGTTCGAGTATGGATGCGAAAAATGGATTTATGTATATTTTAGCTGGTGTGGACCATAACAATGTCGATGTTGCAAAAGAAGCGATTTTAAAAGAGTTTGAACGCATTAGAAGTGGCGATATTACCGATGAGTATCTCGATGAAATTAAACTGATGATGCGCGTCAATCGTCAGGAGATTGAAGATCGACCAAGAGGATTAATGGGCATTGCATATACGGAGTTGATTACGGGTAAAAAATCGGATTATGAAGCGTTATTAAAACTCGTGACGAAGGAAAACATCATTGAAGTGGCGAATCGCGTCACACTCAACACGATTCACGTATTGACTGGAGGTGCTGAAGATGCAAATTAAACACTATGAGACTTTGGATGAAAAAGTAGTACATCATCAATGCGACAACGGTTTAGAAGTGATCTTCGTATTGAAACCAGGATTCAACAAAAAGTTTGTGAGCTATACAACAAAGTACGGATCGATGGATGATCACTTTATCGTCAATGGTGAAGAAGTGCGTGTGCCAGACGGAATTGCACACTTCCTTGAACATAAGATGTTTGAAAAAGAAGATGGTGATGTCTTCACACAATTTGGTCAAAATGGTGCTAATGCGAATGCATATACGTCATATGATCGCACGTCTTACATTTTCAGCACGACGACTGAATTGTATACCAATTTAAAAACACTGATGAATATGGTTGAGCAACCATATTTTACTGCTGAAACGGTTGAAAAAGAAGTCGGCATCATCGATGAAGAGTTAAAGATGTATATGGATGATCCAGATTACCGTTCGTACATGGAGTTACTCAAGTCTATGTATCAAGATTCTCCACTCAGAGTAGATATCGGCGGTACGTCTGAGTCGATTAAACATATTACACATGACCATTTATACATGTGCCATGAGACGTTTTATCATCCATCTAATATGGTCATCACAATCGTTGGAGATTTAGATTACGAAGAAGCGATTCAATTTATAGAAGCCCATCAAAATGCACGTGGAATGGATAATAATCACACGATTGAACGCATTGTGCCAACAGAGCAGCGTCAAATTGTCCGACCGTATACAGAGCTTCGACTCGATGTGAATGAGACGAAAGTGAAAATTGGTTATAAGGGTGAAAGTGACAGTTTATCTCCGCGCGAGCGCATGAAAAAAGATTTAAGTATGTTGCTTGCACTAGATATCGTCTTCGGTGAACAATCAAATTACTTTTATGAATTACAAGATAAAGGACTTGTCGACGACTCGTTCAATTTCGCACATTCGGAAGAAGCTTCATTTTCGTTTACGATGTTTGCCGTTAATACAAATGATGATGAATCATTCGTACAAGCAATCGATGATATTATTACACGTGTAAAAGATACACAGTTCTTTACAGATGAGCAGTTGATGTTGAAAAAGCGTGAGATCATTGGCGATTACTTATCAAGCTTGAATTCGCCTGAATATATTTCGAGTCAGTATACAAAGTATTATATTGATGGTATGAACTTATACGAATTACTTGATGTGATCGATGAGATTACTGTTGAAGACTTAGCAACACTGTTCGGTACAATGCTCGACAAACAATATCAATCCGTCAGTGTCGTAAAACCAAATGTCTAACATTCTAATCGTTGGTAGTACCGGTATCATCGGTAAGGAAATCACCCGTTCACTCAGCGATCATACGTTGTATACTGTATCTAGAAACACGCGACCTGACAGCTTAGAGAATCATTTCTTTTTAGATTTGTCACGTGAGTTAAGTGATGACGAGATTGAAGACTTTGCTGCCAATATCGAATCACTTGATGCAATTGTTTGGTCACCGGGCGTACAGTTAGTTACGCTATTTGATGAGATGTCAGTAGAAGCGCTAGATATTCAGTATTATTTATCGGTTCGCAATTTAACAGTGATTACGCAAGCACTGTTACCTAAGTTAAAAAATAGTATGCACGGACGCATCATCGTTATCTCTTCAATATGGGGTGAAGCGGGTGCGTCATGCGAAGTCGGTTACGCATCCATGAAAGGTGCGCAAAATGTTTGGGTAAAGTCACTAGCAAAAGAGCTTGCGACGACAAACATTACGGTCAATGCAATTGCACCAGGTGCTGTAGATAGCGACATGCTCGATCAATTTGATGATGAAGACAAAGAAGCCGTGCGCCAAGAAATTCCACAATTACGATTCGTTACACCGGAAGAAGTGGCCCATGCAGTGAATTATTTACTCAGTTCACATGCACAATCTGTCACAGGTGAAATCATGAGAATTAATGGAGGCTGGTATACATGAACGATGGTACAGGATCACACCCAGACCGTAACATAGAGATGTATTTAGAGTATGAGATTATTAACAATCGACCAGGTTTACTCGGTGATTTAACTTCGCTTCTTGGTAACCTGGGAATTAGTATTAATATTATCAACGGTGTTGCAGAATTAAGACGCGGTATCATTATTCGCACAGATGATGTTAAGAAACTCACGCGTTTTAAGTACATCGTCAATCATATTCCTGATATTAAAAATCTAATTATTCGTCCACCTGAAGTGCGTGACAGACTTGCAGTACAACACGGGAAATTTATTAAGCGCGATGTTGAAGATAAAAAAGTTTTCCGTTTTACGCGTGAAGAAATCGGTGTGCTCGTTGACTTTTTAGGTGAGATTTTCAGAATGCATCCCGATGCAGTCGTCGGTGTTCGCGGTATGCCACGTGTGGGTAAAACAGAATCGATCGTTGCAGGGAGTGTCCATGCAAAAAAGAAATGGTTATTTTTATCTTCGACGTTGCTCAAGCAAACGGAACGCACGAGCTTGATTAAAGGTGAGTATGACGAGAGCTATGTCTATATCATCGATGGTGCGGTAACGATGAATTCGACAAAACAGGGTCACCGTACTCTCGTGCGAGAAATCTTGAACTATCCAGCGGTAAAAGTAATCGAACATCCCGATTTATTTATAGAAGATATGCAGTTTAGTTTTGATGATTTTGATTATATAATTGAACTAAGGGAAAATGAGGATCAGGTGATTTCTTATGAAAAGCATAAGAAAAAGCATTGGTTCCAAAATGAAGATATCGGATTTTTTGAAGGAATGTAGGTGAGTGAAGTGAAGATAGGGCAATATCTTCAAAGCAAGCGTGAGGATTCAAGTACAACGATTAAAGTATTACATGAACGCTCTGGTTTAAGACGCGATATCATTCAGAAGATTGAAGCAAATGATTTCGAAAACTTACCGAGTCCTGAACATGCAAAATTTCTCGTGACACTTTACGCCGATGCTTTGGATTTAAGTAGTGAGCGATTGATTAAAGAGCACGAAGATGAATTTCCGGATGTGGATCACCCAACTTTCATTACTGAAGCAGAAAACGCAGACCAAAAGTATTTTAAACGCGTCGTGATTACATTTATAGCGATGATTGTCGTCGTTTTTGTCATCTGGATTATTCTATTACAGATCGGCTCACAAGCGGACATATTTGAGCCACGTGCAATATATGATACGACGCAGTTAAACATCATGACACAAGGAGTAAAGATTCTATGAATATAGCTAATCAAATCACAGTCTTTCGTGTCATTCTCATCCCGATATTTTTGATTTTTGCGCTTGTCGATTTCGGTTTTGGTAACACCGAGTTTTTATGGGGTGAAGAAATTCGTATCGAACAGCTAATCGCTGCATTCATTTTCGTCTTTGCATCACTGACAGATTTTATCGATGGGTATTTGGCTCGTAAACTAAATTTAATTACGAACATGGGTAAATTTTTAGATCCACTTGCCGATAAAGTGCTCGTTATGGCAGGGTTAATCGTCCTTGTTGAATGGCACACGATTTCTTCATGGATTGCCGTCGTCATCTTGGCACGTGAGTTTGCGGTCACTGGACTGCGTATCCTACAAATTGAGCAAGGGTTTGTGAGTGCTGCTTCTCAGCTTGGTAAAGTGAAAACAACGACGCAAATGCTCGCACTGATCTTCTTATTATTCGGAGATATATTCACAGAACTATTGCCGTTTTCACTCGGCATGCTGATGATGTATATCGCTGTATTCTTTACGATTTTATCTGGTGCTGAGTATTTCTATAAGGGTAGAAAAGTATTCACCCAAGATAAAAAGCCAAAAAAATTATTGTAGGTCGTGACATACGATTTGTACAAAATTGATGAGTTTTTCATACTAAAATGCAATTATTGCGAACAATTTTTCAATTTCTGTCGTGGGAATCGAATATATGTTCGCATTTTTATATTTTTCATGATACAATTATTTTGACT
Source organism: Aliicoccus persicus (assembly GCA_020741755.1). Lineage (GTDB taxonomy): Bacteria > Bacillota > Bacilli > Staphylococcales > Salinicoccaceae > Aliicoccus > Aliicoccus persicus_A. The sequence goes on from DYYI01000088.1 coordinate 5,246, forward strand.
AAAGGATATGGAGGTTCATTCATGGACGAAAGACATAAAGCGATAGATACAGTTATTAAAAATATGGAAAAATCATTTGGTAAAGGTGCCGTAATGAAGCTCGGTGATGACACATCACGCAACGTATCAACGATGAGTAGTGGATCGATTACATTGGACCGTGCACTTGGTGTTGGTGGATATCCGAAAGGACGTATCATTGAAGTATATGGGCCAGAATCATCAGGTAAAACGACAGTTGCGTTACATGCAATTGCTGCTGTTCAAAAAGAAGGTGGTATCGCGGCATTTATCGACGCTGAACACGCGCTTGATCCTGTCTACGCTAAAAACTTAGGTGTAGATATTGAAAATTTATATCTCTCACAACCCGATCACGGTGAGCAAGGGTTAGAGATCGCTGAAGCATTTGTGCGCAGTGGCGCCGTAGATATCGTCGTGATTGACTCGGTTGCTGCATTGACACCGAAAGCTGAAATTGAAGGTGAGATGGGTGACACGCACGTCGGTTTACAAGCGCGCTTGATGTCACAAGCATTGCGTAAACTATCTGGTGCGATTTCTAAAAGTAATACGACGGCGATTTTTATCAACCAAATTCGTGAAAAAGTTGGCGTTATGTTTGGTAACCCTGAAGTGACTCCGGGTGGACGCGCGCTGAAGTTCTATAGTTCAGTGCGATTAGAAGTTCGACGCAGTGAAAACTTGAAACTTGGACAAGACATCGTCGGTAACCGTACAAAAATTAAAGTTGTTAAGAACAAAGTTGCACCGCCATTCAGAGTTGCAGAAGTTGATATCATGTACGGTGAAGGTATTTCTAGAACAGGTGAAGTTATCGACCTTGGTGCAGAGATGGACATCGTTCAGAAAAGCGGTGCGTGGTACTCATATAATGGAGAGCGATTAGGACAAGGTAAAGAGAAAGTTAAAGAATATCTTGCAAATAATCCAGAATTATTCGAAGAGATTAATGGCAAGTTAAGAGAAGCACTTGGTTTTACAAAAAAAGAAGAGAAAGAGACTGAACCAAACGAAGAAGGATTGGCTATGAAAGACTCTTTGTTTGAAGACGAGGACTTATAATTCATAAGCATCGGAGAATTCAACTCCGATGCTTTACTTTTTATCATTTAATCATTAATATTGATATATATAATTTTTTAATTATATTGTTTAACAATAGCTAGAAGTAGGAGGTGTTTATTGTCGTGGAAATAATAGACATTTTCTTAATACTACTTGGTGTAATTCTAGGTGTTGTAATCGGATATTTTATTGTTAAATCTAATTTGACGAAGAAGCAGCAGCAAGCGAGATCTTCTGCCGAACACATTATTAAAGAAGCAGAAAAAGAGGCAGATAATTTAAAGAAAGAAAAGCTGCTTGAAGCAAAAGAGGAAAACCAGCGTCTGAGAGATGACATGCAAGCTGATTTAGATAACAAGCGAGATGACTTGCGTATTCAAGAGTCAAGAGTCATCCAACGTGAAGAAAGTTTAGATCGTAAAAGTGAATCTCTCGATAAGAAAGATGAGGCACTGGATAACAAAGAAATTAAAATTGAAGAAAAACAGCAGTTGGTTGATGCCGAGGAAATTAAGATTAAGGAAATCATTAATTCACAACAAGAAGAACTCTCTCGCATCTCCGGACTTACGCGTGATGAAGCGCGTACTGAATTGTTTAATACGCTTGAAAAAGAACTGTCACATGATATGGCTGTACTTGTAAAAGAAAAAGAAACACAAATGAAACTGGAAGTTGACAAGAAAGCGAAAGAAATGCTCGCGATTGCTGCACAACGCTATGCAGCAGACTATACGAGCGAATCGACCGTATCGGTCGTTAACTTACCAAATGATGAAATGAAAGGGCGTATCATCGGACGTGAAGGACGTAATATCCGCACGTTAGAAACTTTAACAGGTGTCGATTTAATTATCGATGACACACCAGAAGCAGTGATACTCTCTGGATTTGACCCAATTCGACGTGCCGTTGCTAAAACAGCATTGGAAGCACTCGTCCAAGATGGTAGAATCCATCCAGGACGAATTGAAGAGATGGTGGATAAGGCGAAGCGCAATATGGAAACAGAAATTCGAGATGCAGGTGAAGCAGCCGCATTTGAATTAGATATCCATAACTTACATCCTGAGTTAATCAAACACTTAGGTCGTATGAAATATCGTCTAAGCTATGGACAAAATGTACTTTCACATTCTGTAGAAGTCGGATTCCTTGCTGGATTACTTGCAGCAGAACTCGGTGAAGATGTTCAGCTCGCACGCCGTGCAGGACTACTTCATGATATCGGTAAATCGATTGACCATGAAGTTGAAGGCTCACATGTTGAAACAGGTATTGAACTTGCTAAACGTTATAGAGAACACGACACCGTGATCAATGCGATTCATTCACATCATGGTGATGTGGAACCAACAAGTGTCATCTCTATACTCGTTGCAGCAGCAGACGCACTAAGTGCTGCACGACCAGGTGCACGACGTGAAACACTTGAAAATTACGTGAAGCGCTTGAGACGATTGGAAGAAATTTCTCAAAGCTATCCAGGCGTAGAGAAAACATTCGCAATCCAAGCAGGACGTGAAGTTCGAGTCGTTGTCAAACCTGATGATATCGATGACCTTGCATCACATCGCTTAGCACGAGATATTAAAGATCAAATTGAAAAAGAACTCCAGTATCCAGGACACATAAAAGTGACAGTTGTCCGAGAAATGAGAGCAGTAGAATATGCAAAATAACCAGTAGCCCACGCTACTGGTTTTTTGATTTTTTTGTGAGTACTTCGGTCGGATTTGCGTTCCAATGAAACTTGCTCATAGACACGCAGATTGATTTGCGTTCCAATGAGAGTAGCTCATAGACACGCAAATTGATTTGCGTTCCAATGAGAGTAGCTCATAGACACGCAAACGGATTTGCGTTCCAATGAAACTTGCTCACAGACACGCAGACGGATTTGCGTTCCAATGAAACTTGCTCATTGACACGCAAACGGATTTGCGTTCCAATGAAACTCGCACATAGACACGCAGATTGATTTAAACAAACTCAACTTTACCCAAATTGTAATATTATAATTTTTATCCTCACAGTTTTTGTAATATAATAAATAATTGTGAGATTAAGTTGAAGGGACGTTCATAGCATGCGGATATTATTTGTAGGGGATGTTGTTGGAAAAATCGGCAGACGTATGGTCAACACACATCTAACTCAATTGAAAAAGGAACATCATGCTCAAGTTGCGATAGTGAATGGTGAGAACGCTGCGCACGGTAAGGGGATTACGAAAAGTACCTATAAGGAGATTCTTTCAAGTGGTGCAGATATTGTAACGCTTGGTAATCATGCGTTTGCAAAGCGTGAAGTGAACGAATGGATTGATGATGACGTGAAACTAATCCGCCCGCTCAATTATCCACCGGGCACACCGGGTAAGGGCTACAAAATCATCAACGTAAACGGCACGAAACTGATGATCATCAATTTACAAGGTCGTGCATTCATGCCAACAATCGATTGTCCATTTAGAAAAATAGATGAACTACTAGATAAAGAGCAAGCGGACATGTACATCGTTGACTTCCATTCAGAAACAACAAGTGAAGCGCTTGCGATGGGATACTACCTGGACGGGCGTGTCAACGCAGTAATCGGAACGCACACGCATGTGCAAACGAACGATGCGATGCGGTTAGAAAAAGGGACGCTCTACATTACAGACGTCGGAATGACTGGATTTAATAAAGGGATTCTCGGTATTCAAAAAGATGAAGTTATCAGACGCTTCATTACAGGTTTGCCTGAGCGCCATGTTGTTCCGGATGATGGTCCAGGTGTTTTATCGGCTGTCATTATTGACACTGATAAACACACGATTAAGACGATTCAAATCAATGAATAAATAGGTCTCAAGGCCAATGCTTTAGAGACTTGTAAATTGCTATAGTTGTTATTGAACAGGAGGATTTTGTAAATGAAGGATCAGATTACATGGAAAGTCGGCGGACAGCAGGGTGAGGGGATAGAATCTACTGGTGAAGTATTTTCTACGACTTTAAACCGCATGGGTTATTACCTGTATAGTTATCGACATTTTTCAAGTCGTATTAAGGGTGGGCATACGAATAACAACATTCGTATTTCGACGCGTGAAGTTCGCGCTGTCGCTGATAATACAAATATATTGGTCGCATTTGACCAACAGACAATAGATGTTAATGCACATGAGCTTGTCACTGGTGGTGTCATCATTGCAGATGAGAAGTTTTCACCGACTGTGGACGATGCGCTAGATGTGGAGTTAATCGTAATACCATTTACTGAAACTGCTAAAGAGATTGGTAGTCAGTTGATGAAAAACATGGTGGCGATTGGTGCCAGTGCGAAGCTGATGGATATTAACTTAGAACATTTCTATGAAATGGTACATACGTTATTTGCACGCAAAGGTGAAGACATCGTCGAAAGTAACCGTAAAGCATTGAATGCGGGTTATGATTTGATGGCAGAAAAAGTTGGTCACCTTAATTTGGATGACTTTAAACTGAATGCACCAGATGATAAGGAAAAGTTGTTCCTGATTGGTAATGACGCGATCAGCTTTGGTGCAATTAACGCAGGTGTACGTTTTATGGCAGCTTATCCAATTACGCCGGCGAGTGAGATTATGGAGTATATGATTAAACATCTACCGAGATTCGGTGGAACAGTCATTCAAACAGAAGATGAAATCAGTGCCGTGATGATGGCGATCGGTTCGAACTATGCCGGTGGACGCAGCTTTACATCATCTGCTGGACCGGGATTATCACTCATGATGGAATCGATTGGTTTATCTGGTATGACCGAAACGCCACTCGTCGTTGTTGATACGATGCGGGGAGGACCGTCGACCGGGTTACCAACAAAACAAGAGCAATCGGATATCATGCAGATGGTTTATGGTACGCACGGGGATATTCCTAAAATCGTCCTTGCACCAAGCGATGTTGAGGATGCTTTTTATACGACGATTGAAGCATTCAACCTTGCTGAAATATATCAGCTACCGGTTATCTTATTATCTGATTTGCAGATGTCACTCGGTAAACAGACATCAGATCCATTTGATCAATCAAAAGTTGAAATCAATCGTGGTAAAACTGTGTTTACAGATATGGAAGCCCACGAAACGGACTACTTCCATCGCTATGAAGATACGGAAGATGGCGTATCTAGACGACCGATTCCAGGACTTAAAAACGGGATTCACCACGTGACTGGTGTTGAACATAACCCAGACGGTACACCGAATGAAGGTGCAGAGAATCGAAAAACACAGATGGATAAAAGAATGCGTAAGCTTTCTAATCAACTGATGAAAGAACCATTTAAAGTACATGGTGATGAAGAAAGTGACGTACTTATGCTCAGCATTTTAAGTGTGAACGGTGTCGTTGATGAAGCCGTTTCAAGACTGGATGAGAAGGTAACTGTCATTCACCTGAAGCAGATCTATCCGATGCCGATTGAAAAATTACGACCTTACTTAGACGGTGCGAAGAAAATCATCGTCATTGAACATAATTACAATGGTCAGTTAACGAGTATCTTAAAGATGAATTATGCAGGCCATGAACGAATCGCTTCGATTTTAAAATATGATGGAACACCGTTTAAGCCAAATGAAGTAGTGGCAGAAATTAAAGGTATTATAAATTAAGGAAGGTAGATATAGATGGCAACATTTAAAGACTTCAGAAACCATATTAAACCGAACTGGTGCCCAGGATGTGGTGACTTTAGTATCCAAGCTGCGATTCAAAAAGCATGTGCAGCCAATGGACTAGAGCCAGAGGAACTTGCGTTAGTCACTGGAATCGGGTGTAGCGGGCGTTTGAGTGGTTATATTAAATCTTATGGATTCCACTCGACACACGGGCGTAGCTTACCTGTTGCGCAAGGGATTAAAATGGCGAACCAAGAGCTGACAGTTATCGCTTCAGGTGGTGACGGAGACGGATTTGCGATCGGTATGGGTCATACGATTCATGCATTAAAACGCAACATCGACATTACGTACATCGTCATGGATAACCAAATTTATGGACTGACAAAAGGTCAAACATCACCGACATCTGATGCTGGATTTGTTACGAAAACGACACCAGATGGCGCAAAAGAAAACCCAATTGCGCCACTTAAAGCAGCGATGGCAAGCGGTGCGACTTTTATCGCGCAAAGTTTATCGAGTGATATTAAAGGTTTAACCGCGATTATTCAAGAGGCATTAAATCATAAAGGATTTAGCTTTGTGAATGTATTTAGCCCATGTGTGACGTATAACAAGATCAATACGTATGATTGGTATAAAGAAAATATCGTTGATATTGCTGACTTAGAAGATTACGATAATGCAGACCGTGCGATCGTATCTAAATATTTAGAAGAACATGACGGTATGTTAAAAGGTATTGTTTATCAAGATAAAGCAGCAAAATCATATGCTGAACATATCGAAGGCTACAATGATACGAACAATGTACATGAAACGCCAGAAGTGTCAGAAAATGATTTCAACGAACTGATGGCGAGTTTTAGATAATCATTAATGATAGGAACTACTATTTTACGAATAGTAGTTCTTTTTTTGTACAATAATTTCATACTTTTGGCGCATTTTAAAATAATTGTTCATGAATTCGTCCATTTGCATATGCAATTTGTCAGAATTATGTCATAATATATTTATTACTTCGGAAATCGAAAGAAACAGGAAAGAGTTGGTCAGTTTGCTACGCATATTTAGTTACGCTTTGAAATACAAGGTTTACATAATCATTGCGTTATTGCTTATGTTCGTCGAACTCGTCGTCGATTTAGTACAACCGTACTTTATCTCAAAAGTTATCGATGATGGTATCGTCGCACAAGACATTAACACAGTTTGGTTTTACTTAGGAGTTATGCTCGCCGTCAGTGCAGTCGCATTTACCGGTGGTGTGTTTAACTCATACTTCTCGAGTTTTGCAGCGAACATGTTCAGCTACGACTTGAGACGTGCTTTATTTAATCGCATACAATATTTTAGTTTGGCGACGTTATCAAAATTCCAGACGTCGAGTTTAATTACACGTCTGACGCAAGACGTGCTACAAGTCGAAATGTTACTTTACATGTCATTGCGAATCGTATTGCGTGCACCATTGCTCGTATTTGGTTCACTTGCGATGGCGTTTGTCGTCAACCCAACGCTCGGATTTTACTTATCGATGCTCACACCAGTTTTGCTTATTTTCTTATTTATTATTGCGCGCTTCGGTGCAAAGATTTTCATGCGCGTTCAGAAACGTATAGACCAAATCAACAGATTCATCCAACAAAATTTAGAAGCTGTTCGATTAATTAAAGCGAATGACCGCGGTGAGTTTGAATCAAATAGATTCCAAAAAGTTGCAGAGCGACTGCGTGATGACACGATGTATGCACTGCGATTAATGGAAACGATCATGCCCGTGCTACTCATCATCATGAACGGTAGTATTTTAATCGTCATTTGGTTCGCTTCAGACATGCTACAAAACAACGCCATCCAAGTTGGTGAAGTTGTTGCTGTAATTAACTATGGTCTGCGCATGCAGAACGGGTTTGGGATGTTCGCATTCATCATCATTGCTGTGTCACGTGCCAAAGCGTCGACTGATCGTATGAATGAAGTGTTAGATGCGCCGATTAACACGGACGATAAAACACCGACGCTAATCGAAGATACAGCAGGAACAGTAGAATTTAATAATGTATCATTCAGATATCCAGGAACGAAGAAAGATGTGCTTAAAAATATTACGTTTAGGATTAACCCGAATGAAAAATTTGTCATCATGGGTGGTACAGGTGCAGGTAAGTCAACGTTACTGAGCTTAATTCCACGGATGTACAAGGCGACGGAAGGTTCAGTCATCGTCAATGACAAAAATGTTGAAAACTGGAATGAAGATGACCTGCGTCAGACGATAGGATATGTGCCACAATCCTCAATATTATTCTCCGGTAGTATTTATGAGAACTTGCTATGGGGAGATCTTGAGGCGCTTGAAGAAGATGTAATGGTTGCGACTCAACGTGCACAAATACATGATAATATCGTTAACTTTGATAATAAGTATCGTACGATTGTCGGTCAGCGTGGCGTCACACTTTCTGGTGGTCAGAAACAACGTCTGTCAATCGCACGTGCGCTCGTTAGAAAACCATCGATTTTAATATTAGATGATAGTACATCTGCACTCGATATAAAAACTGAAAACGCATTGTGGGAAGCATTAAAAGATTTAAACGCAACACGAGTTATCGTGACTCAAAAAGTGATTACAGCGAAAACAGCAGATCGTATTCTCCTTCTAGATAAAGGTGAAATCAGCGCCATCGGTTCTCATGATGAGTTGATGAACACATCTAAGCTCTATCAAGAAATTGTTGAATCACAGAGCAAAGGAGGTAGTTTCGATGATTAAGTTTTTCAATGAACCATTCGGATTCAAAAAGATTTTGACGAAAGAAGAAATTAAGGGAAATGTGACGAGAATGGATCGTCACGGTAGACCAATCGATCAAAAAGCAAATGATATATGGGGCACGTTAAAACGCCTCTGGAAGTTTATCTCGCATGAACGCATATTGTTACTCTTCATCGTAATATTTGTCATCGGGGTTGCTTTCTTAAGTATTGCTGGACCATTTTTAGTCGGTCACATCGTTGATAACTATTTTATTGCAGGTGAAATGGATGGATTAATGACGATTCTCCTCATCTTACTGGCAATTTATATCGGTCATGCAATATTCCAATATGTGGCGAGTTTTACGATGGTCGGACTCGCGCAAAGAACTGTCTATCGCATGCGGGAACGCTTGTTCACACACATGCAAGTACTCTCCGTTCGATTTTTTGATAAGCGACAGCATGGTGAATTAATGAGCCGTATGACGAATGATATTGAGACGATATCACAAACGTTAAACTCTTCATTTATACAGTTTACGTTAAGTATCGTAACGTTGATTGGTACAGTTTCAGTAATGATTTATTTAAGTCCGCTCTTAACAGTCATTACACTGACAATTATTCCGTTATTGTTCATCGGTATTCGATTTGTTACAAGTCGTACAGGTCCACTTTATAAGAAACGACAACAACGTACAGGTGAGTTAAACGGATATATCGAGGAGATTGTTTCTGGGCAAGAAATTGTTAAAGTATTCTCACAAGAAGAAACAGCTATTAAAGATTTTGATGAAAAGGCAGCCAACTTACGAGATACAACATTCTGGGCATTCTTATATGCAGGGATGATTCCTAAGATTATGAACATGTTAAACAACTTAGGATTTACTCTTGTTGCTGGTGTCGGTGGTTTACTTGTGTTTTACACGGATGGAATTGTCACAGTTGGTACGATTGTAATTTTCGCTGAGTATGCACGTCAGTTTACACGTCCACTCGCAGATTTAGCCAACCAGTTTAACCAAGTGCTTTCTGCGATTGCAGGTGCTGAACGCGTATTCGGTATTATCGATACAGAACCTGAGGATGATTCAGGAGAAATCGAAGATAAAATCATCCACGGTAACATTGATTTTAAAAATGTTGTATTCAGCTATGATAAGGATCAGTCAAAACCAACGATTAACGACTTGACCTTTAATATTAAGGCTGGGGAATCCGTCGCACTAATTGGTGCAACAGGGGCAGGTAAGACGACGGTCATGCAACTGCTCGCCCGTTTCTATGAAGTAGATGGCGGGGAAATCCTTGTTGATGACATCAATTTAAATAAATATAAGCGTTCAACAATACGTTCACAAACAGCGTTTGTGTTACAAGACCCGTATTTGTTTGAAGCAAGCATTAGAGATAATATTCGTTACGGTAAACTCGATGCGACGGATGAAGAAGTCATACGTGCAGCAAAATTAGCAAATGCTCATGAGTTTATTATGGAATTAGAAAACGGCTATGATACTGTTTTAGAACTTGATGAAGGTTTCGTTTCTCAAGGACAGAAACAACTGTTATCAATCGCTCGCGCATTCATCACAGACCCAGCGATATTATTACTGGATGAAGCGACAAGTAGTATCGATACGGTGACAGAGTTGAAAATACAAGATGCGCTTGAGTCATTAATGAAAGGTCGAACGAGTATCATTATCGCGCACCGCCTAAACACGATTAAAACAGTGGACCGTATTTTCGTTCTTGAAAATGGTGAAATGTTAGAAAGTGGAACGGAAGAGGAACTGATGGCTCATGGTGGAAGATACTATGAAATGATTTCGAATAATGATTAAGTTACATTTAAATATTGAAATTATTTGTCACGATTGATAGACTGTTATACAAGATATAAATCGCATACCACTAGGGGTGCCTGAACGGGCTGAGACTCACCCTTATTACCTGATCTAGATCATACTAGCGTAGGGAAGTGGCATATATTTAAGGTACCATTATATATATGCACATCACACGTTAGTGGTGTGCATTTTTGTGTCTTAATATATATTTGGAGGCAGTTAAAATGGCAGTAAGAAGAGGTTTAACGTTAACAGACGTTCTAATAACGATCGTCATTGCTTTAGTATTTGCAATTGTATATTCAGTATGGGGCCAATTGTACTCAGCACTGAGTGTCACGGGTCTTCATCTGAATGAATTGTTATATGGCATGTGGTTTATTGCAGCAGTCGTCGCATATTTAATTATAAGAAAGCCTGGTGTTGCAATACTTGCAGAGTTTGGTGCAGCATCAGCAGAAACAATCATCATGTTAGAATTCAATACGATGCTAATGATTTACGGATTAATTCAAGGGTTAGCATGTGAAATTATCTTCGCAATCTTTAAATATAAATCGACAAGTGTCATGGTTGCCATGCTCGCAGGTACAGCAGCAGCTTTATCTACGGCACCGCTTGATTGGTTTTATGGTTACCTCGGTCATATAGAAACGTGGAACTTAATTTTATACTTCGGATTTAGATTGATCAGTGGTGCTCTCATTGCAGGATGGTTTGCTTGGGTCATTTACAAAGCCATACAGAAGACCGGTGTACTGAAGTTTTTAGGTGACCGGCAGCAACATCATGAGGAACTATAATGTCAATAATCATTGAAAATTTGCGTTTGAAATATCCAGACGCAAAAGAAAAAATATTCGATGACCTATCGATCAAAATAGAGCAGAATGAAAAAATTTTACTCGTGGGGCCAAGTGGTTCAGGGAAGAGTACATTGCTCAATGTGATGGGTAAACTCATTCCAAAAGTCATCGATATACCAATGAAGTCCGAAGTATTAGAAACAACAGATAATGGAGCATTTGTATTTCAAGATCCTGATTCACAGTTTACGATGCCAACGATCGCTGAAGAACTCGCGTTTATATTGGAGAATAGGCAGATTCCGAGAGAAGAGATGGATGAACAGTTCGAAGCAGTGCTTCGAACTGTTGGTCTCGATGTGGACCTCAATATGCGCATCCATCAGCTGAGCGGTGGTATGAAGCAAAAGTTAGCGATTGCGAGCACTTTGCTTCAACAGGCGGATACATTATTTTTAGACGAACCGACGAGCATGTTGGATGCTCAGTCGGCACGTCACTTATGGGATACAATCGTCAACGTGTGGCAAGATAAAACCGTCATCATCGTTGAACACCGCGTTGAATTTATTTGGGATATTGTCGATAGAATCGTCATGATGAATCACAATGGTGAAATTATATATACAGGTACACCTGAAGAGACACTAAATAAACATGTCAACCTGCTCGATGAATTCGGCATATGGCACCCAAAATCTTGGGAGAAAGCGCCGGTATTTAACGAAATTAAAGCACAATCAGAGACTGTTTTAACAATTGAAGATATGATCGTTACGCGTGGTAAGCAGCATATCGTTTCTATCGATCAATTAAACATAAACACAGGTGAATGGATTACGTTAGAAGGTGAGAATGGCAGTGGAAAGACCTCCATACTACTTGCCTTAATGAAGTTGATTAAGCATGAAGGTGAGGTCTATTACAAAGAGAGACTCATTAGAAAGACAAAAGATTATCGTGGAAAAGTCTTTCCTGTATTTCAAAATCCAGAACTTCAATTTATGACGAACAATGTGTTGCATGAAGTATCCATAAATTTTGAACGCACACATGATGAATCAGAAGCGAAACGTATTGGCATGGAATTGCTCGAACGATTTGGATTAGCGCACCTTAAAGAACTGCATCCACTTGAAATTTCAGTTGGACAAAAACGTCGATTAAGTGTGACGACAGCGATCACACAGACGCCTGAAATCATACTATTTGATGAACCGACGTTCGGACTCGATCGAAACAATACATTTAAATTGTTGCAATTGTTTGATGAACTTGTGCGCTCAGGTATTACAATCATTATGATTACACACGATGAAGAAATTAAAAATCGCTATCCATCTAGACGACTTTTCATTGATGGAAAGTCACTCATTGAAGTGGGTGAAAATCATGTTTGATCGATTTAAATGGTACAGAACATTCGTCGATTCGGTTAACCCGGTCACGATGATTCTCGTTGCGACGCTCATGTTCCCGCTCGTTGTCTTCATTCATAATCCAAACATTATGTTTTACCTGGCTGTATTGATGACTGTGATTCTGTTTATCTTCTCGGGGATAAAATATCACTATCTACTTGGTATGATCATCATACTATTATTGCTTAGCACCGTTTCTGTCATGTACATGGTATTTTATGGTGAAGGTGAAACAACGTTATTTCAGTGGGGATTAATTCATATCACTGAGGAGAGTTTGATGCGCGGCGGACATATTTTTATGCGTGGATTTGTTATGTCTTCATTTGGATCTTTAATTATTTTTACAACAAAAATAACGGATGTGTTTTATAGCTTGATGCAACAAGTGAAACTACCACCAAAATTTGCTTATGCATTTATGGCAGGCATTCGCATGGTACCGATTATTTTCGATGAATATTTAACACTGAGACGTACGCGACTTGTACGAGGTGCACTCGTACCGAGAAAATATACACGAGGATTGACGGGTTTTATCACGTTGATCGTCACACTCTTATCTCAAAGTATTCGCCGAGCGTTTCGCCTAGGCATTGCGATGGAATCAAAAGGATTTACGAATGGTCCAAGAACATACTACTACAAAACATCACTGTCACTGTATGACTTATTGTTTGTCGTATTAATAGCAATTACCGTCTACTTAGGATTTGTTCTCGGCGGAGCATTTCCTATATTTGAAATAGATAATGTCATCGCTTAAAACACTTTTGAAAATATCATACAAAACCTATATACTTAATAGAAGAATTCTAGGACGTAGAAAGTAGGTTTTTATATGAATGAAGAACAGAGAAGAGAGCATTCTAAAGTAAATACGCCGAAGAAAGAAGAGAAAGACTACAGTAAATACTTTGATAATGTGTATCAGCCACCAAGTTTAAAAGATGCCAAAGTGCGTGGAAAATCTGATGTCGTACATTCAGATTTCAATATAGATGAAAAATTTAAAGGAATGGGTAAGGGACGTAAGTTTTATATTAAAACTTATGGGTGCCAAATGAACATTCATGACACAGAAATAATGGCTGGTATTTTTACAGCACTCGACTATGAACATACGACAGATGTAAATGATGCGGATGTCATCTTGCTTAATACATGTGCAATTCGTGAAAATGCAGAAAATAAAGTGTTTGGTGAGATCGGTAATTTAAAACACTTAAAGCTTGAGCGACCAGATGTGTTGATCGGTGTCTGCGGATGTATGGCGCAAGAAGAGTCTGTCGTAAACAAAATATTAGAATCATACCAAAACGTTGATATGATCTTTGGTACACATAATATTCACCGTCTGCCGAACATTCTAGACGAAGCTTATATGTCTAGTGCGAAGGTCATAGAAGTATGGTCTAAAGAAGGTGACGTCATTGAGAACTTACCGAAAGTACGAGATGGTGCAACAAAAGCATGGGTAAACATCATTTACGGTTGTGATAAGTTCTGTACATATTGCATCGTGCCGTTTACTCGTGGTAAAGAACGCAGCCGTATGCCGGAAGAAATTTTATCAGAAGTAAAAGAACTTTCAGCAAATGGTTACCAAGAAATTTGTTTACTTGGACAAAACGTCAACGCGTACGGTAAAGATTTAGATATCGATTATGATCTTGGTGATCTTATGCGAGACATTTCGAAAATCGATATCCCACGCGTGCGCTTTACGACATCACACCCATGGGATTTCTCCGACAGTCTAATCGATGCACTTGCTGAAGGTGAAAATATGATGCCGCATATCCATTTACCAGTTCAGTCAGGAAATGACCAAGTCCTTAAAATCATGGGTAGGAAATATACGCGAGAAAGCTATTTAGAACTCGTGAAGAAAATCCGTGAGAGAATGCCAGATGTCGCATTAACAACAGATATCATCGTCGGATATCCAAACGAAACAGAAGAGCAGTTTTTAGATACGATTTCACTATATGAGGAAGTTGGATTTGAACATGCTTATACGTACATCTACTCACCGCGAGAAGGTACGCCAGCTGCAAAAATGAAAGATAATGTATCAGACGAAGTAAAACGAGATCGTTTACAGCGTTTGAATCGCGTGGTGACACATAATACGGCGCATGCGTTGTCTAAATTCGTAGGTGAGACAGTAGAAGTACTGTGTGAAGGTACATCTAAAAAGCGTGATGATATTTACGCGGGGTATACGGATAAGCAAAAACTTGTGAATTTTACTGCGCCAGATGATAGTGTTATAGGTAAAATAGTAAAAGTAAAAATAAATCATGCTCGAAACTATTCACTAGATGGTGAGTTTATCGAAGTGGTTAACAAAAATAAGGTGGAAATTTAATGTACTCAAAGGATGAAATCGTAAAAGAAGCAAAAGAATTAGGCCGTATGATTGCGAATACAGAGCAGGTTGAGTTTTTTAAAAAAGCAGAAGCTAAAATTCATGAAAATGAAGACGTAAGAAAGAGAATGGCGAGTTTGAAAAGCTTGCAAAAGCAAGCGGTGAACTTCCAGCAGTATGGAAAAGAAAAAGCTTTGAAGATGACAGAAGAAAAAATCGAAAAAATTCAGGATGAACTTGATGAGATGCCAATTGTGGATCAGTTTAAAGAATCACAAACACAAGTGAATCAGATTTTACAGATGGTGTCGCACGCAATTAGTTCAACAGTGACTGAAGAAGTCATCAAATCAACAGGTGGCGACTTATTGAAGGGCCAGACTGGTGCTGAGGTGCGTAACCAGCCGAATCAGACAGAGATTAAGTAATTTAATATAGGATTTATAGTGCGTAAATGATGAGGCTGCTACTTCGAGCGTGAAAAATTGCTTGAAGTAGCAGCTTTTCAGTTTGCCTGTTCCTTCGGAGTGTAAAAATCGGCGTGAAGTAGCAGGTTTTTAGATTTCCTGCTACTTCGGTTTTGAAATTTGTTGTGAAGTAGCAGTTTTTAGATTTATCGCTAACTCAGTCCGAAAATACTCTTTGAGTTAGCGACTTTTGAAATTTATAGCTAACTCAGAGAAAAAATTACTAGGAGATAGCGTTAATTTAGACATATCTCTATCTCACGCTCAAAAAATAGAGTGAGTTGTCAGGGTTTCTGATTTCGTGCTTACTCAAGCTCGAAAAGTGGAGTGAGTAAGCACGGTTTGTGATTTCGTGCTTACTCAAGCTCGAAAAGTGGAGTGAGTGAGCACGGTTTGTGATTTCGTGCTTACTCAAGCTCGAAAAGTGGAGTGAGTGAGCATGGTTTGTGATTTCGTGCTTACTCAAGCTCGAAAAGTGGAGTGAGTGAGCACGATTTATAATGTAATGGGTTAGAACTTGCGATTATTATACATGTAGAGGAGTATGATCAAGTAACGGAGCAAGTAACTGAAGATGTTGAAGTTATTTAATTTGAAACTAACACTACTGAGCACAATTTATTATCAGAGGGTGAAGAACGTGTTATTCAATAAGGTGTAAATGGAACTGTAACTACAATGACTACTGTATCGACACACAAAGGAGTACAAATAGGAGAACCTTCAGTAGAAGTGACTACTCTAGATTATGTAGATGAAATTATTGAAATTGGTACAGGTGATTTAGAAACTGAGCACAACGTTTCTATGGAGGAAATCACGTTCAACTCGGACTATGTTGATAATTTGGATTTACTAGTAGGTGGAGAAGAAGTATCGTAGTATGGTTTAAGTGGGGTTCGAACTATTACTGAAGAAATTACTAAAGAAAATAGCTGCCTGAGTTCCACAAAGGATAATGAAATGGGACTCCCGTAAAGAAAATAGCTGCCTGAGTCCCACAAAGGATAGTTTAGTGGGAATCCCGATGTAAAAAAAGTTGTGATGAGTCCCATCCTTGTCAATGAAGTATGCGTCAGTCTAAGAAAATCCGAGCTGCCGTACACTTCGAGTCAATAATCTATCTTCCATCCTCCATTATTTCTCTAACTCTATCCCCCCTTCAAAAACAACATCCAAGCACAAACTTCTTGAAATAATCGCATTCACGGTATAAGATTTTTATGAAAATATTATCGGGGTGATGGGATGTTCGATTTACAAGGTATAGACTGGTCGAAACTGGATTTTGAATGGTTGGTTGAAGATATCGATTTGATTATTTACATGATGCAGATCATGATGATTGGTATTCCGATATTGTTCATTATCCTTTTAGTGTTATTTAGCTTTCTACTAATTCAGAACAACAACAAAGTATCCCGCATTGAAAAACACATGAAAGAATTAAAGGAACTATTAAAAGAAAATAACAGAAATTGAAATATTTGCTACTATCCTAAAAGGAAAGTAGCTTTTTTAATTTCACCATGAATAAATGATATAATAACAGAAAGAAATTTGTGATCGTGAGTTGAGTATAATGACGAATGTAACGCCAATGATGAAACAATATTTATCGATAAAAGACCAATATCCTGATGCACTTCTACTATTTAGACTCGGGGATTTTTACGAGTTATTTTACGAAGATGCGATTACGGCAAGCAAGGTGTTGGAAATCACGTTAACGACGCGTGATAAGAAGAAGGATCCTATCCCGATGTGTGGTGTGCCATACCATTCTGTAAAGGGTTATATTGAAAAACTAATTGACAATGGCTTTAAAGTCGCCATCTGTGAGCAAATGGAATATCCGGCGACGACGAAAGGGATGGTTAAGCGCGAAGTTGTTCGCATTATTACGCCTGGGACGCTGATTGATGATTTCGGGATGGATGATGCGAGCAGTAACTATATTCTTTCATTGTTTCGTTCTGACAATGGTGTGAGCATCGCTTATTCTGATATTTCGACAGGCGAGATATCGAGTTTTTTCACAACGGATTTAGATTTAGTTAAGAGTGAAATTGGTCGTATTCGCCCACGTGAGATTGTTGTGAATGATGCGAGTGAAGTGTTGTTGAAAGAGTTGTTCAAAGACCCACCATTTTATACTGTGTTCAATGAAATTGAACGGTTTGAACTCGACACGTATGCTGGGATACATGACGATGAACTTACGAATCTCTCCTTGTTAATGACTTATATATACCAGCACAACATGAAGGAACTAAAGCATTTTAAACCGGTTCAACAGCATAATGTGAAAGCATTTATGCAACTCAACTATGTCGCATTATCTAACTTGGAATTGATTGAGAGCCTGCAGACAAAGAAAACAAAGGGTTCGCTCTATTGGTATTTAAATCGTACGACGACACCTATGGGGAAGCGTAAGCTTAAAAAATGGATTGAAAAACCGTTGATTGATTTAAACGCGATAAAAGACCGTCACCATGTTGTGGATACGTTTCTTGAGCATTTTATCGAGCGTGAGGACCTTAAAGCGTATTTGAATCATGTTTACGATATTGAGCGTTTGGTGGGTCGTTTATCGTTTGGGAATGTTGACGCGAAGGACCTTGTACAATTGATGCATTCATTGGAGAAGTTGCCTGATGTAAAATCATTGCTCGAGCAATTAAAGTTAACTGAGCATCATTTGTTTAAAGACTTTGATCCTTTGAAAGCTGTTCATGAAGTGCTTGCTAGCAGATTGAACGAGGATGCACCAAAGACTGTGCGTGAAGGAAATATATTTAAGTCTGGTTTTAATGAGGAACTGGATAGATTGCGTGATATTTCTAAAAATGGTCGGGCGTATTTAGATGAATACATTGAGGCGGAAAGAGCGCGCACGGGTATTCGTCAATTAAAAGTAGGTTACAACAAAGTATTCGGTTATTATATTGAGATTTCAAAAGCAAATGCACTGAACTTCGATGCGGAAGCATTTAGTTATCATCGTAAACAGACGCTGACGAATGCTGAGCGTTTCATCACGCCTGAACTGAAAGAAATGGAAGATGAGATCATCAACGCACAAGATGAAAGTGTGCGCTTAGAGTATCAGTTATTTTTAGAGCTTCGAGCGTTGATGGAGTCATATATTCAACCGTTACAACGAACGGCTGAGCACATTAGTACACTGGATTGCTTGATATCATTTGCGCATGTGACGAGTGAATATCAGCTTGTTAAGCCTGGATTTGATCAGAATGTATTATCGATTGAAGATGGTCGTCACCCGGTTGTGGAGCGTGTGATTGGTCAAAATACGTATGTGCCGAATAGCATAGATATGGATAATTCGATATTTATGTATTTGATTACTGGACCGAATATGAGTGGTAAGTCGACGTATATTAGACAAACTGCAATCATTTCAGTGATGGCTCAGATGGGTATGTATGTCCCTGCAAAATCTGCAATCTTGCCGATTTTCGATCAAATATTTACGCGTATTGGTGCGAGTGATGACCTAGCGTCTGGTAAATCGACATTTATGATCGAGATGTTAGAGGCGAATGATGCGCTTCAGAATGCGACGAAAGACAGCTTAATCGTCTTTGATGAACTCGGTCGTGGTACGAGTACTTATGATGGGATGGCACTTGCTCAAGCGATGCTTGAATACATCCATAATAATATCGGTGCGAAAACGTTGTTCTCGACACATTACCATGAATTAACACAACTTGATCAAACATTGTTTGGATTAAAAAATGTGCATGTAAAGGCAAGTGAACATCAAGGTAAACTTGTGTTCTTACACAAGGTAAAAGAGGGGGCAGTCGAGCGCAGTTACGGTGTCCATGTCGCACGACTCGCTGAGTTACCAGAGCATGTGACAAAACGTGCCGATGAACTGTTATTCTCTTTTGAAAAACAATCGAAGTCAAATGAGAATCAATTGTCTTTATCGTTTGAAGATACGGAAACGCCAGCAGAACAATCTGAAATTGAATTGATCTTAGAGTCATTAGATATAAATCAACTGACACCAATCGATGCATTAAATGAATTACAGCGATTAAAAGATAAGTTAGGTGATGAGTGATAATGAGCGCAATTAAAGTACTGGATAAGATTTTACAAGATAAAATTGCAGCGGGTGAAGTGGTAGAACGTCCAAGTTCTGTCGTGAAAGAGCTTGTTGAAAATGCGATTGATGCAGATGCAACGGATATCACAGTGTACATCGAAGAGAGTGGGATGGAGTCCATTCGAATCATAGATAATGGGCATGGTATACGTAAGGAAGATGCACCGCTAGTGTTTGAACGTCATGCGACATCTAAAATTTCAACGGATTATGATTTGTTCCAAGTCCGCCAGTTAGGTTTTCGTGGTGAGGCGCTGGCATCAATCGGTTCTGTTTCACATGCGACGATTGAAAGCTTTAATGACGAGAGCAAGCCATTTAAACTGACATATCATGGTGGGGAACAAAAAGATCTGACGGATGGTAAAGAGCGCGTTGGCACAGACATTTTGATTGAGAATTTGTTTTATAATACACCCGCTCGTTTGAAATACGTTCGTCATTTAAAAACAGAAGCTGGAAAAATTATCGATGTCATCTCACGCGTGGCAATTGCTCATCCGAATGTCGCATTTAAACTTGAACTCGATGGTAGCACGCGTGTACAGACAAAGGGCAACGGTAATTTAAAAGAAGTTATTGCAGACATTTATGGACTCAACATCGCTAAGGCTGCCATTCCGTTTGAGCATGAAACACAGGATTTTAATATTACTGGATTTATCGTGAAGCCCGAAATTTCAAGAAGCAATAAAAATTACATTCATGTGTCGATCAACCAACGTCATATTAAAAACTTTGGCATCTCACAGGCAATCATTAACGGTTATCATTCGTTGTTACCTAAAGATAAATACCCAATCGCTTTTTTAAACATCGATATGGACCCAAAACTTGTCGATGTAAACGTCCATCCGACCAAGTTAGAAGTAAGAATTTCAAAAGACCGTGCATTGTTTGTTTTAATCGAAGAAGCTGTCAAAGCGACATTGCGTGGTACACCATTAATACCTGAAATTACACATGATGAGCCGGAGCAACCATTTTTAACGGAACAACAAGTGCTTAACTTAGCAAAGACGCCTGATTATTCTTATCAGAACTTTAGTAAGAAGAGTAAACCGTTTGTAGAAGAACAGGTGCAGTCAAGACGTGATGTTTATCCGGATTATTATGAAACGGAAACAAAGACGGATTATGGCGCTTCGGATAATGTTGAAGTCGAAGAAGAACAAGAAACACAGCCTGAAGTCAAAACCGATAAGTTGCCATATTTTGAAATCATCGGTCAATTGCACGGGACTTATGTGTTACTACAAAATGATCAAGGTCTATATTTAATGGACCAGCATGCCGCGCAAGAGCGCATTAAGTACGAGTATTACTATCAACATGTCGATGAAAATTCTGAATCGACGCCACTGCTTATCCCTTATACGTTTGAGTTTCCTCAAATGGATGTTATTGCAATCGATGAAAAACTGGATGACTTAAAAACGATGGGATTTGAAATTGAACGAGTTAGTCATTCTACGTATCATGTGATGAGCTATCCGAACTGGATTAACAGTAAAAATCCAGAAGTTGATATTCAAGATTTACTAGACTTTATCTTAGAGAAGGATTCGTTTTCAATTCAAGCATATAAGGAAGAAGTATCGATTATGTTAAGTTGTAAACGCTCAATTAAAGCCAATCGCTATTTGACGAATTCTGAAATTGAACAGTTACTCAATGATTTAAATGCATGTGAGTCTCCATACACTTGTCCGCACGGCAGACCTGTAATCATTCACTACAGCACGAACGATATTGAACGTCAATTTAATCGAATAATGAAGTAGGGTGCTTATGAAAAAAGAAATGATACAAGTATATAACCAGTCCCGCAAAATTAATGTCAACGTATATCAGCCGGATTCTCCGAAGTTTGCAGCAATTATGTTGCATGGTATGTCTGAACATTCGGGTCGTTATGATTATTTTGCCTCTCGTCTCATGGATGCAGGTGGTTATGTATTGACATATGATCATCGCGGACATGGAATAGATGCTGAGAATCACGGTGATATAG
Source organism: Aliicoccus persicus (assembly GCA_020741755.1). GTDB lineage: Bacteria > Bacillota > Bacilli > Staphylococcales > Salinicoccaceae > Aliicoccus > Aliicoccus persicus_A. The sequence continues at coordinate 26,846 of DYYI01000088.1, forward strand.
ACTCGATGGACGCTCTCGTTAGTGATGCACTTGCCGTTGCTGGCCATTTACCTAAAGATGTACCCAATGTAATTGTTGGACACTCGATGGGGTCAATCGTTGCACGTCAGTTGCTGGCAATGAATCAGTTTACGCGATTCATTATTATTGGTTCATTAACTAAGAATAGTTTCCTTGATATCCTCAGTGCAGGTGCGCTCTTGCCATTGTCTGTGATTTCACCGAAATCACAACTTGAAGTGGTTAACTTTCTCGCGCTTAACGTCAATGATAAGTTGTTTAATGGGACTGAGAAAAATCGTTGGTTGAGCAGCAATGAAGAAAATGTGAAATCGTATAATGACGATCCATTATGTGGTTTTAAAATGACAACAAAAGCAATTTACGACACACTCTTTTATTCGCAAAAATCACTAAAGAAATCGATGCTTGCTCGTATTAAGAACAATCCTAACGTTTTGTTTGTTTCAGGAATGGATGATGCCATCAACAATATGGGCAAAGATATTTTTACACTTGCTAAAAATTATAATCGCGCCGTGAATGACGTAAAGGTTCACTTATACCCGGATGCACGACATGAAGTGCTGAATGAGAAAAATCGTGATGAAGTGATAGATAATATAATCGATTGGATTAATGACAATGGCTAAAAAGAAATTATTAATTTTAATAGGTCCGACAGCGGTCGGGAAAACTGCATTGAGTATACAAATTGCTAAGCGCTTTGATCTTGAGATTATTAGCGGTGACTCAATGCAAATATATAAGCATATGGATATCGGGACAGGTAAGATTACAGAGGAAGAAAAGGAAGACGTTCTTCATCATATGTTAGATATAGTAGAGCCTGATGAAGATTATTCTGTAAAAGCTTATCAAGATCAAGTGACGTCTTTAATTAACTCAGCACACGATCATGAGAAACTCCCATTCATAGTTGGTGGTACAGGGCTATATATAAAGTCGTTAATTTATGAGAGCTATCAGTTTAATGATGAGAATGAGGCAGAAAAGAAACGATTGATTGAACATTATGAAACGTTTACGAATGAAATATTGTATGAGCAACTCATCGATAAAAATAATGAGTATGCAGAAACAATACATCCCAATAATCGTCGACGCATGATAAGAACACTTATTAGACATGATTTAGGTGATTTTTTTAACAAATCTACCTATAATAATTTACCAAAATATGATATATTTATAATAGGATTACATCGAGAACGTGAGCGTCTATATGAGCGGATTAATATGCGAGTTAGAGGTATGTTTGATGAGGGCTTGTTAGACGAAGTTCATCACTTAACAACGAACTTCAGTTTGTCAAAAACAGCACATGCTGCGATTGGGTATAAGGAATTTGATGGCTACTTTAATGGTGAATTGACACTCGAGGATGTTATAGAACAAATTCAACAAAACTCTAGAAGATATGCCAAACGGCAGCTCACATTTTTTAGAAATCAGCTACCTGTTACTTGGTATGACGTTGATAAGGATAGCATTGAGACAATCATGGAAGATATTCAACAATTTATAAATAGATAGGGGAGATTTCCATGTCAAACAAAGATTTGCAAGACTCTTTTTTAAACGAAGTCAAAAATTCTGAAGAGGTTGTCACGGTATTTTTAGTTAATGGCTTCCAGATGAAAGGCGTCGTTACTAATTTTGACAAATATGTCATTGAGTTAGTGATTGATGAGAAATCGCATATTATTTATAAACATGCGATCAGTACCTTCCTAAAATAACAATCTCTCATCTCACATGAAACACCCATTCGCACATTGTGCGCCAATGGGTGTGTTTTTTTATGATACTTCTCCAGTTTCTTGTGTGATCGTTTCTACATCTTCAGGTATATCTAATTCAAACATATCGTCATCTATTTCTTCGTTAGTTTCAATGTCAGTGACCTCAAGTAAAAATTCGTGACGTTCACCAACCTCATGTTGTTTTAAAATAATAAAAAATTCTGTGTCAACCCACATTTCAAATGTATTTGTTAAGTCCGCATTCTCTTTTGGTTCAAAGATTAAATGATAGGATTTACGCTCTAATATTTCTTCTATTCCTTCAATCGTTACATCATATTGCTCAAGCGCTGCTTCAATGACAGATACGGCCTGTGTATCATCGTAGCCGTTTACAATTGACTCAGATGCTTCATCTTCTTCCTCATCTGTAGAACGGATGTACTCATATGCGACCGCTTCATTTTCATTATAGCTGAGCGCATAGTCATCACTACCCACGATAATATCTACATCATCCTCATCATGGATAATCTCATAGCGGAGCAATGTATTTGAATCTTCTTGTTTCATCCATTCTTTAACGATGAGTTCAGTTGTCATTTCATCCGTCGTTAAAGTCGTTTTAGATTCCTTATAGAAACTGTTTAACTCATCAATCTGTTCTTTAGCATCTTCAATTAATGTCTCGATCGACATGTCGGAATCTGCTTCTGCAGATACGACAGTATTTATATTAAGTCCAAAGAGCAATAGCACGGTTGTTGTCAAACTCAATTTATTTAATTTCATACTTATATCTCTCCTCAAATAAGCATGTATACAATACTTCTATATTTCCCTTCAGCTTACACCATAAAACTCTATTTAGTTTATTGTAATCTACTTGCAATATTATTTATATTACATATAATTTAAATAAGGAATACTTTCAGACATAAATGATTTTTTATCTTTTGTTTAGGGAGTCGTGTGCGAGACTGAAACACATGATACAAAAGTAGAATCAGGTTCAGCTGAATGCATAAAACGATAAATTAAGAGCGCCCACATCGTTGGGAATATAGGTGGTACCGCGGAGACTTCCGTCCTAGTCATATAGGATAGAAGTCTTTTTTTATCGTAAAAATAAGGAGAGATTATATGGATACATCAAAAGTAACTGAAATTAAAACTTCTTTTACGGAACAAATCACTGATGTTGCAGATGAAAAACAACTGAATGATGTGCGTGTGACATTCCTTGGTAAAAAGGGTCATGTTAATGGGTTAATGAAAGAGATGAAAAACCTTTCACCTGAAGATAAACCAGTATGGGGAAATGAAGTGAACGCACTTCGCAATTACATCTTGGAAACGATTGAATCTATTGGAACGAAACTAAACGAGGAGAAATTAAATCGTCAACTTGCAGAAGAGACACTTGATGTGACACTGCCAGGTCGTACGGTATCTGTTGGGTCCCCACATCCATTATCACGCATCGTTGAAGAGATTGAAGATTTCTTCATCGGTCTCGGGTATGAAGTGGCTGAAGGATATGAAGTTGAAACCGACTACTATAATTTTGAACTACTAAACCTACCTAAATCACACCCTGCACGAGATATGCAAGACAGTTTCTATATTAATGATGAGTTGTTACTTCGTACACATACATCGCCTGTGCAGGCACGTGTGATGAAGTCTAAAGATGGTAAAGGTCCAGTTAAAATCATATGTCCTGGAAAGGTGTATCGTCGTGACTCGGATGATGCGACGCATTCACATCAGTTCACACAGATCGAAGGACTTGTCGTCGATAAAAATATCTGTATGAGTGATTTAAAAGGAACGCTAGAATCATTTGCTAAAGAAGTGTTTGGTGATGCACATGATATCAGATTGCGTCCGAGCTACTTCCCATTTACAGAACCGAGTGTTGAAGTAGATATCTCTTGTTTTAAATGTAACGGAGATGGCTGTAACATTTGTAAAGGTTCGGGTTGGATAGAAATTTTAGGTGCAGGTATGGTGCACCCGAACGTGCTTGAAATGTGTGGATTCGATAGTAATGAGTATTCAGGATTTGCATTCGGTATGGGGCCAGACCGCATTGCAATGTTGAAATACGGAATTGAAGATATCCGTCATTTCTACACGAATGATCTAAGATTCATTTCACAATTCAAACAGACTGAAGATGGAGGTCATGTCGATGCTAGTCTCTAAAGAGTGGTTAAAAACATTTATAGATGTAGATGCAGATACAAAAACACTTGCAGAAAAAATTACACGTGGTGGTATTGAAGTCGATGATATTATTGATTACACAGATAGTATTAAGTCACTTGTTGTCGGCTATGTAGAGTCTGTTCAAAAACATCCTGAAGCAGATAAGCTGTCGGTATGCCAAGTTAATGTAGGGGAACATACACAACAAATCATTTGTGGTGCGCCGAATGTGCGTCAGGATAGTTATGTTGTCGTTGTTTTACCTGGCGGTCGTTTACCTGGCGGTGTAAAAATTAAAAAAGCAAAATTACGTGGTGAAGAATCTCACGGGATGATTTGTTCACTAGATGAATTAGGTATTCATAGTGACTATGTCCCACAAGAATTTTCAGACGGAATTTTTATCTTCCAAAATGAACAAATACCAGGTGATGATGCGCTTGAAGCATTGTTACTCGATGACCAAGTACTTGAGTTTGATTTAACACCGAATCGTAAAGATGCATTATCAATGATTGGTGCGGCTTACGAAGTGCGCGCATTGTTTGGCGGCGAAGTAAATGAACCTGAAGTAAAAATTGATAGGAAAGCAGATGGATCAATTACACCGGTTACTGTGTCCAATGAAGATTTAGAAGCGAGTCCATTTTATGCAGCGCAATCAGTAGAGAATGTAACGATTGGACCGTCACCATATTGGATGCAAATTCGTTTAATTAAATCAGGAATTCGTCCGATTAACAATGTCGTTGATATTTCTAACTACGTATTACTTGAATATGGTCAACCACTTCATATGTTTGACCGTGACAAAATTGGCAGCGACACAATTACGACGCGATATGCACGTGATGGTGAGGTTATGACGACACTAGACGAAAAAGAACGTAAACTTCAACCGACAGATATCGTTGTGACAAATGGTACTGAGCCAATCGCACTTGCTGGAGTCATGGGTGGAAATTTCTCAGAGGTCAGTGATGCGACGACAAATGTCATCATTGAATCTGCTGTTTTCAATAAGGTATCGGTGAGAAAGACATCAAACCGTCTAAATGTGCGCAGTGAAGCGTCTAGTCGATTCGAGAAAGGTGTTTCACATGTATTCGTGCTAAAAGCATTGAACAGAGCGGCATATCTGCTGCAAGAATACGCAGGTGGAACAGTCGTCGGGGATGTCATTTCTGACGGTGCACTCGACTTAGAAGATAGTGAAATTGTTATTTCTACTGAATTCATCAACAACCGACTCGGCATGGATCTTTCTGATGAAGATGTTAAAGAATCATTGAACAGACTTGGTCTCGGTGTCACAGATGTAGGAGAAACACTTAAAATTGCGATTCCATCACGCCGTGATGATTTAACAATTAAAGAAGATATTATCGAAGAAGTCGCAAGAATATATGGCTATGATAATTTGAAATCAACATTACCTGAGTACTCTAAGATTACTCCAGGCCGTCTGACGGATTCGCAAAAGAAAACGCGCGTCATTCGCAGACAATTAAATGCAATCGGATTTAATGAGACGATTAACTATGCACTGACAAGTGATAAAGAATCACGTCAGTTCACGCATAGAACACAAGCGCTTGGATTATTAATGCCGATGAGTGAAGAGCGTAAAGTATTAAGAAATAGTTTAGTCCCACACCTGTTAAAAAATGTGACGTACAATTTAAACCGTCAACAGAAAAATGTTGTGCTGTATGAAATCGGACGTGTGTTTGAATTTATAGATGCACAATCACAACCGAATGAAATAGACATGCTCGCAGGTGTCATGACAGGTGTTGTTGATCAAACAGAATGGTTGGGTAACGGCACACCTGCTGATTTCTACTACGCGAAAGGTGTTGTAGAATCAGTATTTGATAAGCTTGGACTTACTGAGCATGTCACATATAAGCAAGAAGAATTATATGATGAGCTACATCCAGGACGTACAGCAGCGATTTACTTGGATGAGAATTTTATCGGTTATATCGGTGAAGTGCATCCGAAATATGCACAAGACCATGATTTGAATCGTACAGTAGTGTTTGAGATTACACTGCGCGATGTACTTAATATTCAGACAGGGACAATTGCTTATGAAATTCTACCGAAGTATCCTTCAATCACGCGTGACATTGCACTCGTTGTAGATGTTGAAGTGACTGCGCATACACTTGATGAGATTATTAGAAAATCTGCAAAGAAATATTTAGTCGATGTGTTCGTGTTTGATGTGTATGAAGGTGAGCATGTTGAAGCAGGTAAAAAATCTGTTGCGATTCGCTTGAAATACTTGAATCGTGAGGAAACATTGACGGATGAACAAGTGGAAGCGGTGCATACACCGATTTTAGCAGCACTTGAGGAAAATGGTGCCTTGCTAAGAAGTTAGTTTGATTATTAATCTATTACTCAAACATAACAAAACGGATTTGGAATAAGATAAAATTCCAAATCCGTTTCTTATTTCAATTACTATCTCTTAATCTTTTCAATCGCTTTGCCGCGTGCAAGTTCATCAACGATTTTATCCATAATACGTATATCTTTCATTAATGGATCTTCGAGCTCTGCGATTTTCACACCACAGATTGTACCTGTAACTTCTAATCGCGAAGGATTTAGATGGTCATTATCCACGAAAAACTCTCGCATCGTCATCTCTTCGTTATTTAATACGTTTTGGAAATCTTCCTCTGTATAGCTACCCATCCAACGGAGTATTTCATCTAGCTCATCTATTGAGCGATCTTTTCTCGTGACTTTGTTTACATAAGCGTTATAAATTGATTTGAACGTCATGTCATATATTCTATGTGTGCTCATACTTAACACGAACTCCATTCTTTGATATATTATCTTGTGTATAAGTGGTCTTATCAGTATAATGAATCTATAAAAGTCTTGCAATTAGAGAGTAGGGTTCTGTCTATGGCCAATGAAAAAACGCGTGTTAATGTTACAATTAATAATCAAAATTATACAGTGTTAACTGAAGAATCATCTGAATATATTCAATATATCGCACATGCTGTTGACCATAAATTTCACGAAATAAACAGAGCGAATTCTGGTTTAGATACGACAAGAAAAGCGATGTTAACTGCATTAAATATTATGGATGAATATGAGAAATTAAATCAGCGTTATAAAATTTTAAATGAAAAGTATCGTCAAGTTCAAAGTCAAATAGAAAGTCAAGGTTAGTTATATGAGTATTATTATAATTATTTTACTAGTATTAGGTGGCATCATCGGATATCGAAGAGGGTTGTCACTCCAAGTCTTACATATGCTCGGCACATTAAGTGCAGTAATCATTGCAGCGCTCAACTTTGAGCTTTTAGCATCTCGTTTTGATATGATTTTACCTTATCCTGCACCTGGCGATGAATCTGCATTAACAGCATTGCCGAATTTAGAAGATCCTGAAGCATCGTTTTATAAGATGGGTGCATTTATTGTCATATTCATTATTGCTAAAGTGGTGCTCCAATTGATTATCAGTGCATTTGACTACTTGCAACAAGTTCCGATTTTAGGACTCATCGGTAGTGTTGTAGGTGCTGCAATTGGTGTGGCTGAAGTCATTGTTGTTGTCGTTGTTATTCTTTTTATGATTGCACTAATACCGCTTGAGTTTATACAAGATGTCGTAGACGGAGGGCTATTTAGGCAGTTACTTGATAACACGTTCTTATTAAGTGGTCAACTAAAAAATTGGATTGATTAATTGAGTCATATTTATATATGACTCATTTTTTATAGAGGTTGTTAAAGATGAATCAAAAATCAATAGATACATTAGAATTTAATAAAATACTAAATGATGTTAAGCATTATGGCATCAGTGATAAGACAAAGAGTCGAATTTCACCGGATATATTTTCAACAGCGCTTGTTGAGATAGAAGAGATGATTGAGGAAGTCGATGAAGCGATGACGATGCTCCGTGTACGTTCTGTAGAGCTCAGTGGTATTTCTGATACGATGGGCATTATTAAACGTGCGGAGATTGGTAGTCCTTTATCTGTTGGTGAACTCAATCAAATTAGACAGATGCTTTATCGTAAAAAGGCACTGGGTGACACATTTAAAACTTTTCTAGATGAAGAGTATGAGTTTTCTCATTTGCCACCGATGATTGATGGTCTTGAAGACATTCATTTCTTATATCGAAGAATACGTGAGACGGTCGATGAAGAAAAAGTGCTTGACCATGCATCTGAGCAGCTGCTGTCTATTCGAAGAAAAATTATTAGTGAAGAAAATCGAATGAAAGAACGTTTAAATACAATTACGCGTTCTTCTAACATGTTATCCGATGCGATCATCACAACGCGTAATAATAGATATGTTGTCCCAGTCAAAGTAGAGTACCGCTCGGAATTTAAAGGGATTGTTCACGATATGTCAGCGAGTGGTCAGACGGTATACATGGAGCCGCTACAAATCGTACAAATGTCTAATAATATAAGTCAATATCGCGATGAAGAAGCTGTTGAAGTCGAACGTATTTTATTTGAGATTTCAAGTGAGGTTGCGGCTGTTGGTGATGCACTAAAGTCTCATGATATTGTACTGCATCACATGGATATGGTATTTGCCAAGGCTAAGTATGGTGTCAGTATTAAAGGAACTAAACCGGAAGTTGTGGCGTCGGGTGGCATTTATTTACCGGGTGCATTTCACCCGTTGATACCGAGTGATGAAGTCGTAAAAAATGATATTTTCATCGATGACGATATCCGAGCAGTCATTATTACTGGACCGAATACAGGTGGTAAAACAGTCACATTAAAAACTGTTGGACTATCCGTGTTAATGGCGCAAAGTGGAATTCCTGTGCCGAGTCGAGATGGTGCTCAGTTAAAATTGTTTAATTCTGTATATAGTGATATCGGTGATGAACAATCCATCGAACAGTCATTATCAACGTTTTCTTCACACATGACGAATATCACTAAAATTATTGAAGAAGCAGACGAAGACTCGTTGGTATTACTCGATGAACTTGGTGCCGGTACAGATCCAGAGGAAGGTGCTTCTCTTGCAATTAGCATCATCGAGTTTTTGCTCGGTAAATCTTCTCGCATCATTGCAACAACGCATTATCCTCATTTGAAGACGTTTAGTTATTCTCGATATGATGTCATCAATGCTTCCGTTGAATTTGATGTGGAGACTTTGTCACCAACATATCGTTTGATGATGGGTGTGCCTGGTAAGTCAAATGCATTTGAAATCTCTAATAAACTTGGATTAAATCGGATTGTCATTGAACGTGCACGCAGTTTGATCGGACATGATTCAAGCGATATTGATAAGATGATTGAAGCACTTGAGCGTCATACGAAACAAGCGAGAGAAAATGATTTGGAAAGCGAGTCATTACTGAAAGATAATCTGAACTTAAATCATGAATTAAATGAACTCGTTCACGGTTTTAACACACATAAAGAGACGCTTCAAAAACAAGCGAGAGAAGAAGCGAATCGCATGGTGCGTGAAAAAGAAGCGCAAGCGACTGCTATTATTGAAGAGTTGGAGACGATGCGCACACTCGGCGTAGAGAATATTAAATCTCATGACTTGATTGATAGGAAGAAACAAATCAGTGATCAATATGAAGGTGCAGCAATAAAGAAAGAGAAAAAACGTAAGACGGATGAAACGATCCGTGAAGGGGATATGGTTGATGTGCTCAGCTATTCTCAAAAAGGTGAAGTTTTATCTGTAAATGAACGTGACAAAGAAGCTGTCGTCCAAATGGGCATTATTAAGATGAAGCTGCCACTGGATGAGTTGAAGAAACGTAAAAAAGAAGTTCAAAAATCTGTCGTTAAGAAGACCTTACAAAGTGCACCAGCGAAACGTGCACTGGATCTACGTGGTAAACGTTACGAAGAGGCATTGATCGAACTGGATCGTTATCTGGACCAGGCAACGTTACAAAATTACCAGACAGTTGAAATTATTCACGGTAAAGGCACAGGTGCCTTGCAAGCTGGTGTTCAGAAGTTTTTACGAACACATAAGAAAGTACAATCATTTAGAGGTGGTATGCCTTCAGAAGGTGGTTTTGGCGTAACCATTGTCGAAATGAAGTAGGTGGGTATTTATGAAGTTAGATAATTTTGATATGTATAAGCTCGCACGGATTCTAATCGTATGTGGCGTTATTGCGTTTGTCGGTGGCATTCTATTTTTAGTATTTGCATAGTTTGAGCAATGTTATTGTAAATGCTGTATATTGTTGTGTATAATTTGATTACAGTAAAAATGATTAAGGAGAGATTCGATATGGCATTAAAAGATGTTAACGATCAAGGTTTCAAATCGGAAATTTCAGAAGGCGTAAAACTTGTAGACTTTTGGGCACCTTGGTGTGGACCTTGTAAGATGATTGCACCAGTTCTTGAAGAGCTTGCGACAGAAGTAGATGGTAAAGCGGATATTCTAAAATTAAATGTTGATGATAACCAGCAGACTGCAACAGAATACGAAGTAATGAGTATTCCAACATTAATTATTTTCAAAGATGGCGAACCAGTAGATAAAGTGGTTGGTTTCCAACCGAAAGAACAACTATTAAGTTTAGTTGAGAAACATGCATAATTGTCATTAATTGAAGCCACCTAATTAGGTGGCTTTTTTGTATTGGAGATGTAGAGATGGATGCATTGCAATTAAAATTATCTGTATTACCGAGTGAACCGGGCTGTTATTTAATGAAAGACAAAAACGGTGAAGTGATATACGTCGGGAAATCAAAGTTGTTAAAAAATAGGGTGCGTTCGTATTTTACGGGTGCACACGACGAAAAAACAATGCGCCTGGTCCGTGAAATTATCGATTTTGATTACATCGTCACGAGTTCTGAGGCAGAGTCGTTGCTTCTCGAGTTAAACTTGATTAAGAAACATCAACCGAGATTTAACGTGTTATTAAAAGACGATAAAAGTTATCCGTTTATTAAGATAACGAAAGAACGACATCCCAAACTCATCGTGACACGTGTCGTTAAAGAAAAGACAGGTACATACTTCGGACCGTATCCGAACGCCTATAGTGCACATGAGACGAAGAAGTTGTTGGACCGGTTATATCCACTTCGTAAATGTAACACATTGCCAGACAAGACATGTCTTTACTATCATATTGGACAATGTTTAGGACCGTGTGTCAATGAAGTACCACAATCGACATATGATGAAATGATCGGTGAAATCACACAGTTTTTAAATGGAGATACGAAACATATCGTCGGCGATTTAGAACAGAAGATGAAAGATGCAGCTGAGAACTTAGAGTTTGAACAAGCGAAGGAGTACCGCGACTTAATCGGTCATATTGAGGAAACGCTTGTCAAGCAAAATATGATGACATCAGATATGACTTCGCGTGATGTGTTTGGCTATGCAGTGGATAAGGGATGGATGAGTGTGAGTGTATTGCTCATAAGAAATGGTAACCTCATCGAAAAGAAGGCGGAACTGTTTCCACTAAACGATAGTGTCGAAGAAGAATTCTTTAGATATATCGCACAGTATTATGATCTAAATTCTTCACTTCTACCGAAGGAAGTACATATACCGAAAGAATTTAGTATCGAAACCCTCGAAGAATATTTACCGACGAAAGTCATGCAACCGAAGCGTGGGCAGAAGCACGAGATGGTTCAACTGGCGATTAAAAATGCGACGCTGTCGATTGACAACAAATTCGAAATTATAAAACGTGATGAAAGTCGAACAATTCGTGCTATAGAAAATTTAGGAGAAGCATTAAACATTGAAACACCAATCCGCATCGATGCATTTGATAACTCTAACATTCAAGGCGTCGATCCTGTCAGCGTGATGGTCACTTTCGTTGATGGGAAACCATCGAAAAAAGACTATCGAAAGTACAAGATAAAAACCGTCGATACTGTGGATGACTATAAAACGATGGCGGAAGCAGTAAGACGCAGATATACGCGTGTAAGACAAGAACGCTTGCCATTGCCAGATCTCATCATCGTGGATGGTGGTCTTGGCCATATGTCTACAGTCAAGGGTGTGCTCTATGATGAGCTAGGGCTAGAGATTCCAGTCGCTGGACTTGCTAAAAATGATAAGCACCAAACACATGAATTATTGTTTGGTGACAAAGGAGAAATTGTTCCACTCAAACGCAATTCACAGGAATTTTATTTGTTGCAAAGAATTCAAGATGAAGTCCACCGATTTGCTATCGCATTCCATCGTCAAACACGTCGAAAATCTACGATTCAGTCTCAATTAGACGGTATTTCTGGACTGGGTCCGAAAAGAAAACAGAAACTGCTCAATACGTTTGGTTCGATCAAACGGATGAAAGAGAAATCAGTTGATGATTTTGTGGCCATTGGTATCCCAAAAAATATCGCAGAAAATGTTGTTTCAGCGTTAAATAAACCTTAAATCGCCTTGATTATGCCATGTTGTAAGAGTAGAATGGAATATATGTATTAAATGTATATTTATTCTGACAATGAGGGGGAACAACAGTGGCAAAACAAGATTTAAGTTTTGTTAACAGACGGGTGCACTCGCTGCTAGGTGTACTTCCGCTAGGGGTATTCTTGATTCAACATTTAATTGTGAACCATCAGGCGACAGTTAGTGTTGAACGTTTTAATTGGGCAGCAGGAATTATGGGGCAATTGCCATTCGTAATTTTCCTAGAGATTTTCATTATCTACCTACCTATTTTATTCCATGGTATTTACGGTGTTTACATCGCATTTACATCGAAGAGCAATGTAGGAAATTACAGTTCATTTAGAAACTGGATGTTCGTGTTACAGCGTTTTAGTGGGGTTATTGCATTTATTTTTATTGCCGTTCACGTATTCCAGACACGCCTCCAAGTGTTCTTTGGCGCTGAAGTGAACTATGATATGGTAGCTGATGTCGTAACGAACCCATTCTGGTTTGCATTTTGGTTTGTTGGTATTATTGCAACAGTATTCCACTTTGCGAACGGACTTTGGTCATTCGCAGTGACATGGGGTATTACACAATCTGCAAAATCTCAACAGATTATGGCATATGTTTCACTTGCTGTATTCGTTGTTGTTAGTGTGATTGGAATTCAAGCATTATTTGCATTTATTTAAATAAGGAGTGAATGATTTTGGCAAACAATAAAGTAATTATTGTTGGTGGTGGACTTGCTGGCTTAATGGCTGCAATAAAAGCGGCTGAAGCAGGTTCTCAAGTAGATATATTTTCAGTTGTTCCTGTAAAACGATCTCACTCCGTATGTGCTCAGGGTGGAATTAACGGGGCAGTGAATACGAAAGGTGAAGGTGACTCTCCATTACTTCACTTTGATGATACAGTTTACGGTGGTGACTTCCTAGCGAACCAACCACCAGTAAAAGCGATGTGTGAGGCAGCACCTGACATTATCCACCTATTAGATAGAATGGGTGTTATGTTCTCAAGAACACCAGAAGGGTTGCTTGATTTCCGTCGTTTCGGTGGAACGTTATACCACAGAACAGCATTTGCAGGTGCAACAACTGGTCAACAGTTGCTATATGCACTCGATGAACAAGTGCGTAAATATGAAGTGGATGGTCTCATAACGAAATATGAGGGCTGGGAGTTCTTAAGTGCAGTCATCGATGATGATGGGGCAGCACGTGGTGTTGTCGCTCAAAACATGACGACTGGTGAACTTGAAGCATTCAAATCTGATGCTGTAATTATGGCGTCTGGTGGTCCAGGTATTATCTTTGGTAAGTCGACAAACTCAATGATCAACACGGGATCAGCTGCAGCTGCAGTTTATCAGCAAGGTGTTGTGTATGCAAACGGTGAGTTCATTCAAATTCACCCAACTGCGATTCCTGGTGACGACAAGTTACGTCTGATGAGTGAATCTGCTCGAGGTGAAGGTGGACGTGTTTGGACGTACAAAGATGGTAAACCATGGTATTTTCTTGAAGAGAAATATCCAGATTACGGTAACTTGGTGCCGCGTGATATCGCAACGCGTGAAATCTTTGACGTGTGTGTCAATCAGAAGCTCGGTATCAATGGTGAGAACATGGTGTATTTAGATCTATCTCATAAAGATCCGAAAGAACTTGATATTAAGCTCGGTGGTATTATCGAAATCTATGAGAAGTTCACAGGTGATGATCCACGTAAAGTACCGATGAAAATCTTCCCAGCAGTACACTATTCTATGGGTGGACTTTATGTTGACTATAATCAGATGACAAATGTACCTGGCTTATTTGCTGCTGGAGAGTGTGATTATTCTCAGCACGGTGGTAACCGTTTAGGTGCAAACTCATTACTATCTGCAATTTACGGTGGTATGGTTGCTGGACCAAACGCTATTAAGTACATGAAATCATTAGATAAACACATTGATGACGTTGATGAATCGATTTACGAACGTCAGTTAAAAATCGAACAAGATAAGTTCGACAAGATTCTTGCGATGGACGGTGAAGAGAACGCTTATGTGATCCACCGTGAACTTGGAGAATTAATGACGGACAACGTAACAGTTGTAAGATACAATGACAAGCTTGAAGAAACTGATCGTAAGATTGTTGAATTAATGAAGCGTTATGAAAACATTAATATCGGTGATACGAAACGTTGGAGTAACCAAGCAGCATTCTTCACACGTCAGCTATGGAATATGCTCGTATTAGCACGAGTGATTACAATCGGTGCATTGAACCGTAATGAATCACGCGGTGCGCATTACAAACCAGATTTCCCTGAACGTAATGATGAAGAATGGTTAAAAACAACGAAAGCATATTACCAGGGACCACTTGAAGCACCGCGCTTTGAGTATGAAGACGTCGATGTAAGTCTTATCCCACCGCGTAAACGTGACTATTCGACAGCATCAAAAGGAGGTAAGTAAATCATGGAAGAGAACAAAACAATAACTCTGATGATCAAACGCCAAGAAAGTACTGAATCGGACTCATATTGGGAAGAATTTGAAGTCCCACATCGTCCGAATATGAACGTGATCAGTGCATTGATGGAAATCCAAAGAAACCCTGTAAACTCTAAAGGTGACAAAGTTGCACCAGTTACTTGGGACTCAAGTTGTCTAGAAGAGGTTTGTGGGGCATGTTCAATGGTGATTAATGGTAAGGCACGCCAGTCGTGTACAGCATTAATCGACCAAATTAAACAACCGATTAAATTGGAACCAATGAGCACATTCCCAGTTATCCGTGACTTACAAGTGGATCGTTCACAAATGTTCGATAGCTTAAAACGCGTACGTGCTTGGGTACCAATCGATGGTACTTATGATCTTGGACCTGGTCCGAGAATGCCAGAAAAACAACGTCAAGTGGCATATGAATTATCTAAATGTATGACTTGTGGTGTATGTTTAGAGGTGTGTCCGAACGTCAACGATAAATCAAACTTTATGGGTGCTGCACCTATTTCACAAGTTCGTTTATTCAACTTACATCCGACAGGATCAATGAACAAAGACGAACGTCTTAATGCTTTGATGGGTGTTGGTGGTGTTGCAGAATGTGGTATGTCACAAAACTGTGTCGCTGCATGTCCAAAAGGTATTCCATTAACAACTTCAATTGCAGCAATGCAAAGAGAAGCAAACTTCCATATGTTTAAATCATTCTTCGGAAGTGACCATATCGTTAACTAATATTTGTTGCTGTAATCCTGAAACACGAAAGTGTTTCGGGATTTTTTGTTTTTATCGTCTAATTCTTGCGTTTAGTATAATGGTTATATACTAAAAAGTACGACAGAAGGAGGGCCATCATGATCTACATCATCATCGTTTTATTCGCATTACTCGTTGCTAGTTCCATATATATGATTTACTATAAGCGTCAGATTAAAAACATTAGTGAACAACTCAATTTTGTTTTAGAACATCAATCTTTTAAATTCATTCAAACTGATATTAGACCGAAGGAAATTATGAATCTTGTCGCAAACTGTAACACGTTGCTAGAATCAAGTCGTGAACTTGATAGGAACTATTTAGAAAGAAATGAAGTCATCAACCAGACCATTGTCAGCCTCTCACATGACATTCGAACACCGCTCACATCGCTTGATGGTTATTTACAACTTGCAAGTCGACAGAGCAGTGATAATGAATATATCACGATGGCGTCATCACGTGTAAAGCAGCTTAACAAGTTGGTGGATGAACTCTTCTTATATACGAAACTGCAAAATCCTGACTATGAACTCGACTTGGAAACAATCGATATCAGTCCTTTTATTACCCGTGAGTTGTTCGAATTTCATAATGACTTCCAAAAGATCAGTACAGAACCAATCATTAATTTACCAGACAAAAAAATTATGGTATCTATAAATACACATGCATTAGAACGGGTGATTAACAATGTCATTAAAAACTATTTTGATCATGGTCAGGATGAATTAGAAATCCAACATCACACGGAAGATAGAGAAGTAACAATCACATTTAAAAATGCCGTTGCACCAGGTGCTGAAGTTGATGCAAAAGATTTATTCTCTAAATTTTATAAAACAGATCGTTCACGCTCCGGGCAAACGTCCGGACTCGGTTTATCGATTATCGAATCATTAATGACAAAAATGAACGGTAAGGTGGATGCGACAGTGGATCAAGATGAGTTCAGCATCCATTTAAAATTTAAGAGATTAGATACATAGGAGGTTTAAAGATGCATAAAATACTAATCATAGAAGATGATTCAGACATAAATAAAGTCATCACCGATACACTCACTACGAGTGGCTATGAAACTACATCTGCTTACTCAGGTACTGAAGGACTCATGCATCTCAGACAAAATACATTTGACTTGGTCATTCTCGATTTAATGTTGCCTGGCCTTGATGGGGAAGAACTGATTGTAAAGTTTAGAAAAGAGTTAGAATTATATACACCTGTGATTATTCTTTCAGCAAAAGACAAACTTGACCATAAACTCGATCTGTTTGAACGTGGGGCGGATGATTATATGACGAAACCATTTGAAATTGAAGAGTTGCTCGCACGTGTGTCTGTTCAATTAAAACGCAGTTCAAACAAAATGAAAGAAACGATGCATCAGCATAAGCAGCTAAAAGTAAATTCAGATACGTTAGAAATACATATTAACGACACACCATTCGTTTTCACACGTAAGGAGTTTAAAATTATAGAACTGTTGATTAAAAATCCGACACGCCTTTTCTCAAAAGAAGATTTATATGAAATGGCTTGGGATGAGTTGTATATTGGTGAAGATAAAACAGTGACGGTACACGTGAGTAATATTAGACATAAATTAAAAGAAGTGACTGATGAGCCATATATAGACACCGTGTGGGGCATTGGCTTTAAACTAAGCAAATAAAGTCTTTGAACTTTCTTTATATTTCCTTAGCGTTCATTTAACCTGGTTCCTTTAATATATGTCAGTAAGAGGAGGTTGTTATTATGTCAGATATACTGATACAAGTGAATCAGTTAACGAAAACGTACAACAACAAAAATTCCGTCAGCGATGCAAATTTCAGCATTCGCAAAGGTGACATATTCGGGTTGATCGGTAAAAATGGCGCGGGGAAGTCCACATTATTAAAGATGATTGCTGGATTTATTCATCCAACAGCTGGTGACATCAGGTTATTTAATCATGATGTCGATAGTAATCATGCGTACTTTGAACGCATTGGTGTCCTCATTGAACAACCGGGTCTTTATCCGTATTATAGTGGTTATCGAAACTTAGAACTCATCGCTATCAGCTATGGTTTAAAAGATAAAGAAACACATATAAACAAAGTTCTATCACAAGTTGGTCTAGAGAAAGACAAAGATGTGAAAGTAAAAAATTACTCAATGGGGATGAAACAGCGCCTCGGTATCGCTTTAGCTTTGTTAGGTAATCCTGATATTTTGATTTTAGACGAACCTATAAATGGACTCGATCCTGAGGGAATCGTCGATATTCGACATTTAATTATGGAGCTAAACAAGTCAGGGATGACGATAATTATTGCCAGTCATATACTCGAAGAGTTATCTAAGATCGCAACGCGATATGCAGTGATTAATCAAGGAGAAATACTTGAGATTTTATCACGTGATGAACTGCTCGAGACATGTGAAGAAAGAATAGAATTAGAAGTCGATGATATAAAACAAGTACTGCCAGTTTTAGAACAATATCTTGATGTGCAAACTTACAAAGTTATGGATTCGAAATCCGTCCATATATTTGATACACATGTTGAAGTGCAACAGGTGATCAAATTATTATCGAAGAACGAATTAAGCATCCATTCAATTATGAAACATAAACAGAGCCTGGAGCAATATTTCTTAGAGCGTACAGGCGTAGAAAGTGTAGGTGTTTCTAATGATTAGTATGATTCGAATGGAGTTTAGTAGATTCTTTACGAACAAGATGATGTATATACTACTTGTTGTATTTATGGCATTTCAAATGTTTGGAGCGTTTATGAATGCACAGTTTGAAACAATATCACCAATCAGTGGTCAGAATGTTGTAGACATCACACAAAGTGAGTATATGCAAATGATCTTGGCACAATCACCATCGTGGGTCATGTTATATATCGGTATCTTTACAGTATCGTTCTATATGAGTGAGTATAACAATGGTTTCCATAAGAATTTTATCTCAATGGAAAATGCACGTGTACACACAGTCATTGCAAAGCTACTTGTACTAGGAATGTTTACATTGCTCATGTTCGTCATTATGATTTTTACAGATTTTGTCGGTCGTGCGATTTTCTTTGAAAATACTAATATTGGGGATCCACTAAACTTTATAAAAATAATAGTTGGACAATTCCTTTTACACTGGGCATTCGTCGCTGTCGTACTATGCATTACGATGATTGTGAGACGAATGGTGGCCAACATTGTAATTACTGTACTTCTTGCATTAAATGTAATTGGTATGCTGCTATCAGCACTAGAATCATTGATTCATGATGGTTCGATCACATCATATTTACTCATTAACACAATTACATCACCGATGGATTATAATAATACAGGTGATTTTCTACATGTGATTATCGTTGCGCTTGTTTACTTCGCCGTTGCAACAGCTATTGCAGTACGATTTAAACAGAAAGAAGATTTACATTGATAAATACGATTACTTATTGGTGTCGTGCTTACTCACGAGGATTTTCTAAGTTGGCACAAGCAATGGGATATTCTCTGAATGAATCAGAGAACATCCCATTTTTGCATAAATTTCACAAAAAAATTAAGTAAAAAGTTATCAAATATAGAAATTTTTCTAATAATTATTTCGAATTGCGTTATAATATAGAAAAACATCAATCTTTGGAGGCGATGACAATAGATAAAGAATCGATTGAATCTATCGAAAGATCCATGCGTATCATTTCAAACCGTGTTCGTTTATATGGTCGTGAGGTACTAAAGGAGTATAACTTATCTACACTACAATTTATTGCACTGCAAATCGCAAATGATAAGGAAGGTATAACAATCGGTGATTTATCTAAGCGATTAGGTCTTGCGCATTCAACAACGACGGATATCGTTGATAAGTTAGAACGCAGTGGATTTGTGCGTCGTGAAAAGTATGAAAAAGATAAACGTATCGTACTCGTTCTTGTTTTAGAGCGTGCTGATGATGTAATCGGACAAGTCATTGAGAAACGTATCGAGTACATGAAGGAAGTTACTGAACATTTAACTAATGATGAATCGAAGCAGTTAAAAGAAATATTAAATTCAGTAAAAGTGAAGATGGACGAACTTTCAGAATATTGAAGAGTAAAGGAAGATTAATTTGAACAATCAACCCATAGGTATATTGGACTCAGGTGTCGGTGGATTAACAGTTACACAAACGTTGCTTAGGGAATTATCAAATGAATCTTTTATATATGTGGCTGATATGAAGGGATACCCATACGGCGATAAAACACTTGAAGAAGCTCAAACATTCATCCTAAAAGCAACTGATTTCTTATACGACCAGGGTGTGAAGATGATCGTGTTTGCTTGTAATACAGCAACGGCTGCAGCAATTGAAGTCGCTAAACGACGATATCCTATACCTGTGATTGGTGTAATAGAACCAACTGCTCGTCTTGCATCACGTACAACGACGAATAATCAAATTTTGTTACTTGCAACAGAAAGTACAGTGAAAAGTAATTATTATGCACAAGAAATCAACAGAATTAATCCAGATATTCGCGTGATTAGTAAAGGGTGTTCAACGTTTGCGCCATTTATTGAATCTGGTGGTTATCATGACAGAGTAGAGAGTTTGTTGACGATTGATAATGAAATTAATGGTTATAAGGATACACCGGCAGATACAATAATTTTAGGTTGTACACATTATCCAATGTTAAGAGAAACATTAGAGGAATATTTTAATCATTCTAAAACATTCGTTGATTCGTCGAATGAAACTTTAAAAGACATTCAATTTATCTTAAGTCATGAAGATTTGTACAATGATAGCATGAATGTCACTGCACGTTTACATGTATATTTAACAGCGGAAAGCAAAACGTTTGAAAGCATTCTAAATGAATGGTTGCCAAATGAAAAATATTCGCTTAATGTCATAGAATTATAAGGGGATCTTATGAATGAAATTGTCGTTGCTTCAGGCAACAAAGGAAAGATTCGTGAATTTAAAGAGATATTTTCAAATTTGAATATAAGCGTTGTCGGTATTAAAGATAAAGTGCCAGATTTCGATGTGGATGAAACGGGTACAACTTTCGAAGAAAATGCCATTTTAAAAGCAGAAGCTGCTTCTACGCTGTTAAACTTACCAGTCATTAGCGATGATTCTGGATTGGAAGTTGACGTATTGAATGGAGAACCAGGCGTTTATTCGGCTAGATATGCTGGAGATTTAGGCGATGATGCAAATAACAAAAAACTTTTGGAAAATATGAAAGACCAATCGAATAGACGTGCACGATTTGTTTCGGTCATTGCTGTAGCAATACCAAATAAACAAACGATTACGTTTACTGGAACAATTGAAGGGAATATATTAACTAGTTTAATCGGTCATAATGGTTTTGGGTATGATCCGTTGTTTGAAACACTTGACGGTTTGAAGTTTGGTGAGATTAGTCTTGAAGATAAGAACAAGATTAGTCATCGTGCCAATGCTTTAAAGAAACTGCAAAACGATCAAACACTGCTAAATCTTTTGAAAGGAGAATAATTCATGCGAGTACTTATAGTTAGTGATAACCATGGTGAGGAAAGAATTTGTCGCAGTGCACATGAAGAACAAAAATGTGATATCAATATTCATTTAGGTGATAGTGAATTTCCATATAGCTATGAAGAAATGCAAATGTTTCACTGTGTAAGAGGGAACTGTGACAAAGATGAGAATTATCCCATGAGTGGCTTTTTGGATGATGTTAAGATTTTCTACACTCATGGCCATAAGCATAAAATTAAAGGTGATTCTAGAGAAATACTCGCTAAAAAAGCAGAAGAAAAACAGGCGAAGTATGCATTATATGGTCACTCACATGTTGCTAAAGTCGAAAGAATTGGGTCGGTGTTTTGCATTAATCCAGGCAGTATTTCACGATCAAGAAGTAATATCGAAGAGACATATGCTGTGCTTGATACTGTAAAAGATCATCTTACTTTCTTTAATCGTAGACATAATGTTGTCGAAGAATATGATTTGAATCAAATATACTAATTCAACTAAACTCCTATAGCAAATGTGTTATCGGAGTTATTTTTGTTTTTATTTAGATATATTAAATTTAACTGGGGAGATTAAAATGTTTAAAAATCTTGGACAAGTCATGGTGTATGTAAAAAACTTAGACGCAGCAAAAGCATTTTGGACAGAAAAATCTGGCTTTAGCCTAATTGATGACCAAATAGAGGGTGACATACGTTGGATTGAAATAGCTCCAACAAAAGAATCTGAAACAAGTATCGTATTGCATGACAAAGCAGTGATAGCTAAGATGTCACCAGAATTAAATTTGGGTACACCGTCATTGATGTTTATTACAGATGACGTCGAAGGTTTATATCAAGAATTTAAGAACAAACAGATTACTGTCGGTGACCTTGTCGAAATGCCTACTGGTAAAGTATTTAATTTTGCAGAT
>DYYI01000089.1:0-14706 GCA_020741755.1 Aliicoccus persicus
CCAACCAACCAATCAACTATCGATAAAACTTTATATCCCAATCTAAGGAAGCGTTTTTCCATTACTGAAAGTTTAAGATTTAGTAACAGTGATGTCAAAATCTTTAATATAAAGTAAACTTAAACTATAATGTAGGAAATAATACTTAAGGAGACGCTAAATGAAATACTTTATTGACACTGCAAACATGGATGAGATTAATGAGGTTTTTGAATGGGGCGTATTGAGTGGTGTGACAACGAATCCTTCACTTGTTGCGAAGGAGAAAGATATTTCATTTCATGATCGTTTAGTTGAGATTGCGGACTTAGTTCAAGGGCCAGTCAGTGGTGAGGTTATCGCACTGGATGCTGAGGGTATGATTGAAGAAGGTCGTGAGCTTGCGAAGTTACATGAACATATCATCGTGAAGATTCCGATGACTGAAGAAGGTATGAAGGCTGTCAAAGTATTATCTGAAGAAAATATAAAAACAAATGTGACTTTGGTGTTTAATACAGTTCAAGCATTGACTGCTGCTCGCGCGGGTGCGACGTATGTATCACCGTTTATTGGACGTTTAGATGATATTGGACTTGATGGTTTACAATTAATTGAAGAAATTTCATATATATTTAATTCACACGGTATCGATACAGAAATTATTGCAGCATCTATCCGTAACAAGTTACATGTTCATGGTGCTGCGCTTCGTGGTGCACATATCGCGACGATTCCATATAAAGTGTTAAAAGAATTAACGAAACATCCATTGACGGATCAAGGTATAGACAAATTCTTAGCGGATTGGAAAAAAACGAACGCTTGAATTTATTGAGTTAGGAGATTTTTACATGACAAAAGAAGTGATTAAAGTACGCGGTGGCAAAAAGCTCACTGGCGAAGTGAGTATCAGCGGTGCAAAGAATAGTGCGGTCGCACTGATTCCTTCATCGATATTGGCATCGAGTGGCAAAGTTGTTTTAGAAGGTTTACCAGAAATTTCAGATGTAAAAACATTGATGAGTTTACTCAATGATTTAAATATAGAGACGAAGTTAAATGGGACCACGCTAGAAGTGGATAGTTCAAACGCTGAGAACGTGCCGTTACCAAACCAAAAGGTGCAATCGCTGCGCGCATCATACTATATGATGGGTGCACTTTTAGCGCGCTTTAAGCGCTGTGTGATTGGATTGCCGGGTGGTTGTCCACTTGGGCCGAGACCGATTGACCAGCATATCAAAGGTTTTGAAGCGCTCGGTGTTAAGGTGACAAACGAACATGGTGCGATGTATTTAGAAGCTGAAAATCTAAAGGGTGCAACAATTTTCTTTGATGTTGTATCTGTTGGTGCAACAATCAATATTATGATTGCAGCATGTATGGCTGAAGGACGTACAATTTTAGAAAATGTTGCGAAGGAACCTGAAATTGTTGACGTGGCAACACTCTTAAACAACATGGGTGCAGACATTAGAGGTGCCGGTACTGACACGATAAAAATTCGTGGTGTTAAGGAACTTACAGGTACACGCCATAACATCATTCCAGACCGCATTGAAGCGGGTACATACATGATTGCCGGTGCTGCGATGGGTGAGGAATTCACAGTGCGCAACATCATTCCGACACACCTTGAATCGTTGACTGCGAAGCTGACTGAGTTTGGCGTAGACGTTGATATTCATGATGATTATGCCGTGATTTCAAGACCGAAGTCAGTGACGCCGATTAATGTTAAAACACAAGTATATCCAGGTTTTGCGACAGACTTGCAACAGCCGATTACGCCGCTTTTATTCTTAGGTGATCAGCCGAGCAAAATTACTGAAACAATTTATCCTGCAAGATTTAGACATATCGATGAATTGACGCGAATGAATGGAAAGATTGAAAACAACAGTGGGTCTGCAATTATTTATCCCTCTACATTACGCGGTGCTGATGTTGCTGCGAGTGACTTACGCGCAGGTGCATCACTGCTTATCGCAGGATTGATGGCTGAAGGTGTAACAACAGTTCACAACGTCAATCACATCGACCGAGGCTATACCGATATTGTGGAGAAATTAAAAGCAGTTGGTGCAGATATTTGGCGCGAAACGATTGAAGAATAATCCTGAATCCACTCATGCGAGTGGTTTCTTTTGTGTTACAATTGAGAAAAGTTTTACACATTCAAGGGGGACTTGTTAATGGAAAGAAGTTTGTCGATGGAACTTGTACGTGTTACAGAAGCTGCGGCATTACAAAGTGCACGTTGGGTAGGTAAAGGCCTAAAAGATGATGCAGATGATGCTGCGACTACTGCGATGCGCACAGTGTTTGACACAATACCGATGCGCGGTACGGTCGTGATTGGTGAAGGTGAGATGGACGAGGCACCAATGTTATATATCGGTGAAGAACTCGGTACAGGTGAAGGTCCTGATATCGATATCGCAGTCGATCCACTTGAGGGGACATCAATCGTAGCGAACGGTGGTTGGAACGCGATGACAGTTCTAGCTGTTGCAGATAAAGGAAACTTACTCCATGCACCGGATATGTACATGCATAAAATCGCAGTTGGACCAGACTGTAATGGTGTCGTTGATCTAGATGCCAGCGTACGCGAAAATATCGAAGCGGTCGCAAAGGCTAAAAATAAAGATGTTTCAGAAGTAACGGTAACAATTCTTAAACGTGAACGTAACCAACAAATCATCGATGAAATCCGCGAGGTCGGTTCTCGTATTAAGCTGATTGATAACGGGGACGTTGCAGCAGCAGTTAATACATGTTTCGATTGGACTGGCGTGGACATGATGCTCGGTTCGGGCGGCGCACCTGAAGGTGTCATCGCAGCCGTTGCCATGAAATGTTTAGGCGGCGACTTCCAAGCAAGACTTTTCCCACATAGTGATGAAGAACGTGAACGTTGTAAAACGATGGGCATTGATCCAGAAAAGAAACTCATGCTCGATGATTTAGTAACTGGAGATGACGCAATTTTTGCAGCGACAGCAGTGACTGAAGGTGAGTTGATGCGCGGTGTACGTTTCAAAGGTCAACATGCTGAAACATCTTCGATAGTCATGCGTGCAAAAAGTGGAACATTGCGCTTTATCAACGGTAAACATAGACTCGATAAAAAACCGAACATGGTTTTAGATAACTAAAAGACAAATAGATTTATGGAGCGTTTGCGTGAGATTAGCATCTCACGCAGCCGTTATTCCATAATAGCCCTAGACACACCGATTGCATCTGTGTAAAATACATATTTGTAATTATCTCCCTAGAAATTACCACTATTATTTTCTTTTTTAAAAGCTTCCTACATATTTAAAATTTCTTAATACATATAACAATTTAAAGAAAGCGATGTGATTTAATATTTATGGCAGACATGAAATATAAGTCTTTTGATGAGTATTATCGTAATTACACGACAAAAGATTTAACTGAGATGGCGAAAAACCTTAACTTACAAAACTACAGCCGTTTAAATAAAAAAGAACTTGTTTTAGCTGTGATGGAAAAAGAGATGGAGAAAGATGGTAACCATTATATGGAGGGTGTATTAGATGACATTCAAGCGGATGGTTATGGCTTTTTAAGAACGGTGAACTTCTCAAAGGGTGAGAAGGATATTTATATCTCAGCGTCACAGATCAGACGTTTTGAACTTAAAAAAGGTGATAAGGTCACTGGGAAAGTCCGTAAGCCTAAAGATAATGAAAAATACTACGGCTTGTTGCAAGTTGACTTTATCAACGATCAAAATGCGGAGCAGATTAAAAAGCGTCCACACTTCCAAGCGTTGACGCCACTATATCCAGACAAACATATACGCTTAGAAAATGAACCGAACGAACTTTCTACGCGCATTATGGATCTTGTATCACCGATTGGTTTTGGTCAACGTGGACTCATCGTTGCACCGCCAAAAGCGGGTAAAACGACGATTCTTAAAGAAATCGCAAATTCAATTACGACAAATCATCCAGATGCCAAGCTCTTTATCTTGTTGATTGGTGAGCGTCCGGAAGAAGTGACGGATATCGAGCGTTCGGTCGTTAAAGCTGAAGTCGTGCACTCGACATTTGATGAGCCACCGGAACACCACGTGAAAGTGGCTGAGCTCGTGCTTGAGCGTTCAAAACGTATGGTTGAGATGGGTGAAGATGTTATTATTTTAATGGATTCAATTACGCGTCTCGCAAGAACATATAACCTTGTGATTCCGCCAAGTGGTCGTACGTTAAGTGGGGGTCTGGATCCGGCATCGTTACACCGCCCAAAGCACTTCTTCGGTGCGGCACGTAACATTGAAGCGGGTGGGTCGCTGACAATTCTTTCGACAGCACTTGTTGATACGGGTTCGCGAATGGATGATGTGATTTATGAAGAGTTTAAAGGGACAGGGAACATGGAGCTACACTTAGATCGCAACTTAAGTGAGCGTCGCGTTTTCCCAGCGATCGATATTCGCAGGTCATCGACGCGTAAAGAAGACTTATTACTCGATAAAAAAGAACTCGACGTACTTTGGCAACTGCGCAACTTGTTTACAGATTCTTCGGATTTCACAGAGCGATTTTTACGCGTATTGAAATCAACGAAGTCAAATGAAGAATTTTTCGATGTCCTTGCTGGTCGCATGGTGGAATCGAAGAAGACAGGTAAGCCAATTATTTAATGATTTTAAAGTGAAACTAGATACTTGACCGAAGAGGCTCATGCGTGTATAATAACTAATTGCTACGCGTACAAGACGCGAATAACTCTGTTCCAGATGGTTCAGGGCAAAGGAGAGTATAAATTATGAAAACAGAAATTCATCCAACGTACAACACAGTTAAAGTAACTTGTTCTTGCGGGAACGAATTTGAAACAGGTTCAGTATTAGATAAGGACATCTCAGTTGAAGTTTGTAACGAATGTCACCCATTCTACACTGGCCGTCAAAAATTCGCATCTGCCGATGGACGTGTTGAGAAATTCAACAAAAAATTCGGTCTTAAATCAAACAACTAAGCCAAGTCGAAATAAACCGGGACGCATCCATTTAAAGTGGGTGCGTCCTGTTTTTGTGTAAGCTAAGAAAAATGAAGAATTATGATATAATAACAGAGATATTTAGTAGACAAAGGAGAACTACATGTTTGATAAATTAGAGATTATTGAAGAACGCTACGAACAATTAAATGAGCTGTTAAGCGATCCGGATGTCGTCAGCGATCCAAACAAATTACGAGAATATTCTAAGGAGCAAAGTGACCTTCAAAAGACGGTCGATGTTTATCGGGAATATAAACAGCACAAAGAGACGATCGCTGAGTCAACAGAGATGCTTGGAGATACCGATGACAAAGAGATGATCATGATGCTCAAAGAAGAAATCTCGGACAGTGAGAAGAAAATTCCAGAGCTTGAAAAATCATTGAAAGTGTTGTTGATTCCGAAAGATCCAAACGATGATAAGAACGTAATTATGGAAATTCGTGGCGCTGCAGGAGGAGATGAAGCGCAAATTTTCGCGGGTGATTTATTCCGTATGTACTCACGATTCGCTGAAAACCAAGGGTGGAAAACTGAAATCGTTGAGTCGACGCAAAGTGAACACGGTGGATTTAAAGAAATCAGCTTTTTAATCGTCGGTCAAGGTGCATATTCGAAACTGAAATTTGAAAATGGCGCACACCGTGTGCAACGTGTACCTGAAACAGAATCACAAGGGCGCGTGCATACGTCAACAGCAACGGTTGCAGTATTGCCTGAAGTTGAAGATGTAGAGATCGAAATCCGTAATGAGGATTTAAAAATTGATACGTACCGTTCAAGTGGAGCGGGTGGACAGCACGTCAATACGACAGACTCTGCCGTGCGTATCACACACTTACCGACGGGCACTGTCGTGACATCTCAAGATGAGAAATCACAGATAAAAAACCGTGAACGTGCGATGAAAGTCTTAAAAGCACGAGTCTATGATTTAAAACAACAAGAAGCACAAAAAGAATATGCGGACCAACGTAAGACAGCTGTCGGTACAGGTGACCGTTCAGAACGCATACGTACGTATAACTATCCACAGAGCCGTGTGACAGATCATAGAATTGGATTGACACTACAAAAATTAGATCAAATCATTGAAGGAAAACTCGATGAAGTCATCGATGCATTAACAATTTCAGAACAGACAGAAAAACTTGAGGAATTAAACAATGCAAGTTTCTAAACAAGCTGCAATCTTTCAAGCGGAAAAACGATTGAAAGAAAGTGGCTTAGAACCGCGGGTCGCGACACTCGTGTTTCAAGATTTATTTAATGTGTACCAGGTGGCATTTACACTCGCACTGAGTGAACCAATCAGTGAACGTGACCAAGCAAAATATGATGCAGCCATTGCGCGTGTATTGACAGGTGAACCGTATCAGTACGTCGTAGGGTTTGCACATTTCTACGATGCGAAGTTCACAGTGAATCCGAATGTGCTCATTCCACGCTTTGAAACAGAAGAGCTGGTTGACTTCATCTTAAAGAGAGAATCGAATGAAAATCTTACGATTGCTGATATTGGCACAGGGACTGGCGCAATCGGTTTAACACTCGCGCAGCATGCGGATAATCACGTATATATGACAGACAAGTTTGAAGCGGCCATTCAAGTCGCTAAGTCAAACGCATCGATGCTGAATGCCGATAAACAACAAAACGTGCATTTTTTAGTCGGGGATATGTTCGAGCCGTTGATTGAGAACAACATCAAAGTCGACGTCCTCGTGTCCAATCCACCATATATCGCTGCGTATGAACGAGACGTCATGAGTGCAGATACACAGTTTGAACCACAGACCGCACTATTTGCACCAGAAGAAGGATTGTATTTCTACAAACAGATGGTGGAACAATTAGAGCGTGTATTGAATCCGGGTGGCCGTGTTTATTTCGAAATCGGATATAAACAAGGTGACGTGCTAAAGAATTACATTCACGGATTACATCCAAATATAACTGTTGAAGTTATTAAAGATATTAATCAAAATGATCGAATCATACACTTCACTTGGGAGGCGATGTGACGGTGCTAAAGGTCTGGAATATTCATGAATCAGAACTGAATACTGATCAAGTGTTACAGTCACTTAATCAAATTGCACAAGCGCTCAAGTCGGGTGAAGTAATTGGCATGCCGACAGAAACGGTTTACGGATTAGCAGCAGATGCAACGAATGATGAAGCGATTCAGAAAGTGTTCCAAGCAAAGGGAAGACCTGGCGACAATCCGCTGATCATTCATATATATGATATCTCTCAACTCGATGCCTTCGTTACTCAAATCGATAAAAAAGCACAACGATTAATGGATGCGTTTTGGCCAGGGCCAATCTCATTTATTTTACCGCTTAAACCAGATGTTTTATCTGAACATGCTACAGTCGGTCTCAACACAGTCGCCGTGCGCATGCCAAAGCATCCGGTTGCACGCGCAGTGTTACAACATGCAGATGTACCGATTGCGGCACCGAGTGCGAACACGAGTGGGCGACCGTCGCCGACGCGTGCTGCGCATGTTTCACATGATTTGGGAGATACTATATACGGTGTTATCGAAAGTGAAATATCTGAGTTTGGGCTTGAGAGTACGGTGCTCGATTGTACATCGATTCCGTTTCGCATTTTAAGACCGGGTGCGATTTCTCATAAACAAATAGAAACGGTATTAAACGAATCCATTCAAATCGACGATACACATTCAGATAAACCAGTCTCTCCTGGCATGAAGTATCAGCATTATGCGCCACACCAACAGGTCAGCGTTATTCGAGATTGGGAAACGATAGAATTACCAAAGGATGTCGGTGTTATTGCGCCTGCAACTGTGAAACAATACATACGTGAAGATGTGTATTTTATCGCTTTATGTGAAGATGAGTTCGCGTATCAAGAAGCTGGACAAAACTTATACCATGCACTGCGTGAAATGGATAACTCAACTGTCAATGAGATTTATATACATGGTTTTAACAAAAATGATGATACCGCAGCACTGAATAACAGAATTTTTAGAGCTGCTGGCATCAAGTCGTAGAGGGATAACATGAAAATAATATTTGTCTGCACAGGGAATACATGTCGCTCACCGCTTGCAGAAAGCTACGCGAAGACGATTCACTCGAATAAGAATTTTGAATCGCGCGGCATCATGGTGACCAGCGATGAAATCAGTCGTGAATCTCTCAGAATCATTGAGAGTGAAAGTTTAGCTCAACCAACAGAGCCAAAACAGCTGAACGCAAATGATATAGAAGATAGCTTATTGCTAACAATGACGAACGGTCACAAGGCGCATATTGAGCAAATGTATCCAGACGCAAATGTGAAATTGCTGAGCGAGCATACATATGGCACATTAAATGATGTCATGGACCCATTTGGTGGTAATAGTCATATATATGATGAAGTGTTCAAAGAGCTAAAGGACTATATTGATCGATTATAGAAAGGATGAATTTAATGAAAGTCGCAATTGCAAGTGATCACGGTGGGTTTAACTTGAAGCGAGAAATCGTACGTTATTTAGAAGATAAAGGGATTGACTACGAAGATTTTGGCACAGACTCTAGCGATTCCGTTGATTATCCAGACTTTGCGAGACCTTTATCTGAAAAGGTGAAAAATGGTGAGTTTGACCGTGGTATTTTAATTTGTGGTACGGGCATCGGTATGTCGATTGCAGCGAACAGAATTTCAGGAGTCAGATGTGCACTCGTACATGATACGTTTTCAGCGAAAGCGACGAGAGAACATAACAACTCAAATGTTCTAGCGATGGGCGAGCGTGTCATTGGTGTTGGATTAGCACTCGAAATCGTGGATGTATGGTTAAATACAGAATTTGAGGGTGGTAGACATGAACGAAGAGTTAACAAAATTGAAGGATGATCTAACAGCGATTACAGACGAGCTTGAAGCAGAGGGTTTCTTTGAGGAGAAACAACTGGTAATCGGGTGTTCGACTTCAGAGGTGATGGGCAAACGCATCGGTTCTGACTCATCTAAAGAAGTCGCTGAAATCATTTATAAACACTTTGATGCACTGCAAGAGAAATACAATTTCCATATCATTTTTCAAGGGTGCGAGCATATTAACCGTGCGCTCACGATGAGTAAACAAACAGCAGAACAATTCGGCTATGAAATCGTCTCTGTTGTGCCACATCGCGAGGCTGGAGGTAGTTTAAGTGAGTATGCATATAAGCACTTAGATGACCCAGTCGTTGTCGAGGCAGTATCTGCGGATATAGGCATAGATATCGGTCAGACTTTAATCGGTATGCATATCAAAGCTGTCGTCGTTCCAAAGCGCACAAAAATGACTACAATTGGTCATGCAAATGTTACAATTGCTACGAGACGACCGAAGTTAATCGGTGGCGTCCGAGCTAAATATAATTCATAAATCTAAGGAGTGAACTCAATGTCGTACATTGAAAAGCAAGACACCGCATTATTTGATGCTATGGAAAAGGAATTCCAACGTCAAAATAACAACATTGAATTGATTGCATCTGAAAACTTCGTATCACGTGCAGTGATGGAAGCGCAAGGTTCAACGTTAACGAACAAATATGCAGAAGGCTATCCCAACAAGCGCTATTACGGCGGTTGTGAATTCGTTGATATCGCCGAAGATCTCGCGCGTGACCGTGCGAAAGAACTTTTTGGTGCAGAACATGCAAACGTACAGCCACACTCTGGTTCACAAGCAAACATGGCCGTATACTTCACAATTCTTGAAGCGGGCGATACGGTACTGGGCATGAACTTAAGTCATGGTGGTCACTTAACGCATGGATCGCCTGTTAACTTCAGTGGAAAGATGTACAACTTTGTTGAGTATGGCGTTGATAAGGAAAATGAAAAAATTAACTATGATGAGTTACAGCGTTTAGCTGAGGAACACAAACCTAAATTAATCATTGCAGGTGGTAGTGCTTACGCAGGCACGCTCGATTTCAAACGTTTTAGAGAAATTGCAGATAGCGTCGATGCATATTTAATGGTCGATATGGCACATATCGCAGGTTTAGTCGCTGCAGGTGTTCATCCAAACCCTGTACCACATGCGCACTTTGTGACGTCAACGACACACAAAACGTTGCGTGGACCACGCGGTGGTTTAATTTTAACGACAGAAGAGTTCGCTAAAAAAATCGATAAAACAATCTTCCCAGGCATCCAAGGTGGACCATTAATGCACGTGATTGCTGCAAAAGCAGTCGCATTTGGTGAGGCATTGACGCCAGAGTTTAATGAATACCAACAGCGCGTGCTAGATAATGCAAAAGCGTTAGCCAACAGCTTAAAAGAAAAAGGTATTCGCATCGTGGGTGACAGTACAGACAACCACCTTGTACTTGTTGATGTGAAGAGCATTGGTTTAACAGGAAAAATTGCAGAAGAAGCATTGGATGAGATCGGAATTACTTGTAACAAAAACACAATTCCATTTGATGAAGAGTCACCATTTGTCACTTCAGGTATCCGCTTAGGTACACCTGCAATGACAACGCGTGGATTTACAACGGAAGATATGACTAGAGTTGGAGAATTAATCGCTGAAGTATTGACAAGTGTTAAAGAAGAAAAAGACTTCTCACATGTTAAAGATGAAGTACTTGCTTTAACATCAAAGTATCCGTTATATCAAGATTAATTCAAATGAACTGTTCCGAAGGGAGAGATAATATGCCAAAAGTACACGTGATGGATCACCCTTTGATCCAGCATAAAATGAGTTACATCAGAGATAAAGAAACATCAACAAAAGTGTTCCGCGAACTCGTGGATGAAGTCGGTGCGCTAATGGCCTATGAAGTGACGCGCGAATTAGAACTTGAAGACGTCGAAGTCGAAACGCCGATTACGAAGATGACAGCAAAACGCCTAAGTGGTAAAAAGATTGCTATTGTACCTATATTACGTGCGGGACTAGGGATGCAAGAAGGTATGCTACGTTTGATCCCATCTGCACGTGTTGGGCATGTTGGACTATACAGAGATCCAGTAACGCTTGAAGCGATTGAATATTATGCGAAGTTCCCTGGTGATATCGAAGAGCGAGATATCTTCGTCATTGACCCGATGTTAGCAACGGGTGCTTCAGCAGTAGAAGCAATCAAAGCGATCAAAAAGCGCGGAGCTAAAAAGATTAGTTTCCTTTGTCTAATTGCAGCGCCAGAAGGTGTCGAAGTATTAAAAGAAGCGCATCCGGATGTAAATATTTATATTGCAGCACTGGATGAAAAATTAAATGAGAAGAGTTACATCGTGCCTGGTTTAGGTGATGCAGGCGATAGATTATTTGGTACAAAGTAGGAGGAAATAGTTGTGAAAAAAATAATGACGATTTTCGGCACGCGCCCAGAAGCAATTAAAATGGCGCCGCTTGTCTTAGCTTTAGAACAAGACCCTGAATTAGAGCCCATCGTAGTCGTTACAGCACAGCACCGTGAGATGCTTGATCAGGTACTCGAAATTTTTAAAGTGACTCCTGACTACGATTTAAATATTATGAAACAAGGTCAAACGCTCGCTGAAGTGACAGCGCGAGTCGTGACGGGTCTTGATGGTGTGATTAAAGAAGCAAAACCCGATATGATCTTGGTTCATGGTGATACGTCAACAACGTTCGCAGCGTCTGTTGCAGCATTTTACAACGAAGTGGATATCGGTCATGTCGAAGCTGGATTAAGAACAAATAACAAGTATTCACCTTATCCAGAAGAGATGAACCGTCAGATGACAGGTGTACTCGCTGACTTACATTTTTCGCCGACTGAAACGTCTCGTCAAAACTTGCTGATAGAAAATAAGCCGGCAGATAAAATCGTTGTCACTGGTAACACTGCGATTGATGCGCTCAACACAACGGTGGATGAAACGTATCACAGTGAAATCATTGAGAGACATAAAGACAACAAAGTGATCTTACTTACAGCACATCGTCGTGAAAACATTGGCCAACCGATGGAAAATATTTTCAGTGCAGTGCGAGATATTGTCGATGAATTTGAAGATGTGACGGTTGTTTATCCGATGCACAAAAACCCGAAAGTACGTGAGATTGCAGGCAAGCATTTGAGTGATCATCCACGTATTGAATTGATTGAACCGTTAGATGTGTTTGATTTCCATAACTTTGCAGCGCGCAGTCATATTATTCTTTCTGACTCTGGTGGTGTCCAAGAGGAAGCACCATCGCTTGGGAAACCAGTTGTTGTACTCAGAGATACGACGGAGCGTCCAGAAGGTGTTGAAGCGGGCACATTAAAGCTCGCAGGTGTTGAAAAAGAAAACATCTATAACCTAACAAAAGAATTGCTGACGGATGATGAAATGTATAACACGATGTCAAAAGCTTCGAATCCTTATGGTGACGGCTTAGCATCGAAGAGAATTTGTGAAAATATTAAATATTATTACGGATTAATCGAGGAATTACCAGCAAGCTTTGAGATTAACTAATTAATTATGTCAAAATTGTGGAGGATGCCAGTAAATTTAATTTATTGCCTCCATTTTATTGACATGAAAAATGGACTCCTATATCATTACAAGAGGAGTGTAAAGGTGCATCACACTCATTAAATTTTGATGGGAGACCATAGATGAATTGCCATTCTTAAAGCGTTTTTATCAACATTTTCTAAAGATATTACTCATTCCTCTTTTTGTCGGTATAATCCTCCTTTTCTTTTTCGAATCACCGGTTCTCAATGGCTTTATTCTAGGAACAACTGTGTCTATAATCTTGCTCGGAAACTGGTTTTATCACTTAGAAAAGGCAAAACAGGAAGATGAAAATCGTGTAAAAACGGGAACGGTCACACGCGTTATCATCGTGATCGTCGCATGTTTAGTTTGGTATCGTTTCATGGCATACATCAACATATTTGGGATGATAGTAGGACTAAGTTTTACATACATTCTCATGATGTATCGAGCTATAAAAGAATTGCGTAAGTGAAAGAGGTGAAAAAATGGAACACGGAAGTCCGCTCTTTGAACTGGAATTGTTTGGACTACCAATAGTTTTTGAATTGTCCACAGTAATGATGGTTGTTATTGCGTCATTAGTAACGTTCTTAATCTTTGCCTTTATGGCAAGAAATATTGCTGTAAGACCGACAGGAAGAGTCCAAATCGCATTGGAGATATTAGTCAACTTCGTCAGAGGTATGATCACAGGGAATATGTCATGGGCACAGGGAGGTAAATTCCACTTTCTTGCTTTAACATTAATTACATACATATTCATTGCAAACCTCATCGGTATACCGTTCATGTTCGCAGCACCAGACGAAGCACACACGCTATGGTGGAAATCACCGACAGCTGACCCAACGATAACTTTGACCCTGGCAGCACTCATGATCATCATGACGCATTACTATGGTGTACAAGAACGCGGTATGGGTGACTACGTCAAGAGTTACTTTGAGCCAACCTGGTGGATGGCCCCATTGAAATTCTTAGAGGAGTTTACTTATAACCTCACGCTTGGTCTACGTTTATACGGTAACGTGTACGCGGGTGAGATTTTACTTACGTTGCTCGTCACGCTTGTTATGTCAGGTAGTATTATTGCCACGCTTGGATTTATCCCAATGGTCGTATGGCAAGCATTTAAGGTCTTTATCAGTGGTATACAGGCATTCATTTTCGTTATGTTAACAATGGTTTACATTTCTCACAAGATTAGTGCAGACCATTAATATAAAATAAAAAATTACTTAATTTATCTTAGGAGGATATTTTTACTATGAATTTACTAGCAGTTGGTATCGCAGCTGGTTTAGCTGCATTAGGTGCAAGTATCGGTATCGGTTTAATCGTTTCTAGAACAGTTGAAGGTGTTTCTCGTCAGCCAGAAGCTCGTGGTCCACTAATGTCAATCATGTTCATTGGTATCGGGGTTGTTGAGGCCGTTCCGATTATAGCGATCGTTATTTCATTCATGTTAATGTTCATGTTTTAACTAACTCTTTAATGATGGCGAGCTCTTGAGGGAACTCGCCAGTTTATTATGTTTAATACGTCAATGAGTGAAAACCCGCGAAAGGAGAGAGTACATAAGTGGAACTGTTTATACTTGGTGCTGCGGATTCAATGGTCGTTGCAGTTGGTAGTTCATTAGTTCAGCTTGCTGGTTTCTTAGTGCTATTAGCCTTATTAGGTAAATTTGCATGGGGACCAATCAAAAAGGTGATGGACGAGCGTGAACAACTAATCAACTCAGAAATTGATGACGCTGAAGCGCGCAGTAAAGAAGCGAAACGCCTTAAAGAAGAAAACGATAGAATTCTTAAAGAAACACAAGCAGATATCTCTAGTATGATGGAGAACGCTAAACTTCAAGCGAAGAAAGAACAAGAATCAATTATCAGTGATGCAAATCAAAGAGCGAATCAACTTATTCAAGATGCGAAATCAGATATTGATAGAGAAAAACAAAATGCAATTCAAGAAATCAACGCTCAAGTTTCAGAGATTTCTGTACTAATCGCTGAGAAGATGATTAGAAAAGAAATCAACGCGGATGATCAAAAAGCATTGATTGAAGAGTACTTAAAGGAAGCGGGGAGTAAATAATGGCAAGTAGTGTTCAGAATTACTCTCAGTCGCTAATCAGTGTCCTCGATGATGAAAAAACAATCAAGAAAGTTAAGA